>JBDRMQ010000136.1:0-11678 GCA_043811955.1 bacterium
AGCTATTTTGGCCAGCATATTCCCGCTGATCAATATGGTTTCTCAAAATATATAATGACCAAGCGAGCTTTAGCTAGTAAAAATATTTATAACCTTAGACTTTTTGCTACTTTTGGCAAATATGAAGACCCCTTGGTTCGAGTTACCTCTAGTGTTTGTCAACGTGCAGCAGAGGACAAACCAATTATTATTAACCAGGACAAAAAATATGATTTCTTATATATTGATGATTTAGTCAGGATTGTTAGGTGGTTTATTGATAATATACCTAAGCATAGGGTTTATAATGTTTGCAGTGGCCAAACAGTCAGTTTTAAAACCATTGCCAACAAAGTGATTGATGTTTCTGGCAAGAAACTTGATGTTATAATAAAAGAGCCGGGACTTGGTCTGGAATATAGCGGGCATAATGCGCTTTTATTAAAGGAACTGAAAGGATTTAAATTTACCCCTTTTAATCAAGCGATTAAATCTTTATATGAATGGTATCAAAACAATGAAATGTAGAATTTGTGGCTGTGAGTTTTTCAATGAACCTCTTTCGAGTTTTAATAATATGCCGGCTGGGGCACAAAATTTGCCTGACAAAACTTCGCTCAAAAAGGATAAAGGGGTTAATCTCAAGGTTTGCCAATGTTCTGGTTGTGGTCTAGTCCAGCTTGATAGCAAACCGGTTAGTTATTATCGCGATGTAATTAGAGCGGCTGCTTTTTCAGAAGAGATGAAGGCTTTTCGACTCAAACAATTTGCTGATTTTGTTAAGAAATTTTCTCTTAAGGAGAAGAAGGTAATTGAAATTGGTTGTGGCAAAGGTGAATATCTTTCTCTAATGAAAGAGTGTGGAGTTAACGTTTATGGTATCGAGCATCTTCTTGAATCAGTTAAGGTTTGTCAAAAAAACGATTTAGATGTTTCGCGGGGATTTGTAGAAAAAGATAGCTTTGAAATTGCTGAGTCACCATTTGATGCGTTTTTTATTTTGAATTTCCTTGAGCATTTGCCTAACCCAAACTTAACCTTGCGTGGAATCTACAATAATTTGGCGGAGGGTGCTGTTGGCTTGGTTGAAGTCCCAAATTTTGATATGATGTTGCGCCAGAAACTTTTCTCCGAGTTTATCCCTGATCATCTGCTTTATTTTACTAAGAAAACTTTGGCCTTTGCTCTAGAATTAAATGGTTTTGAGATTCTTGAATGCTCGAATGTTTGGCATGACTATATTATTTCTGCAGTTGTTAGACGAAAGAAGCGGTTGGAGATAGCAGATTTTGATCAATACCAAGCTAAGTTAAAAGATCAACTAGAGGGGTTCCTTAATCAGTTTGAGATAAAACAGGTTGCGATCTGGGGGGCAGGGCACCAATCTCTAGCTGTGCTTGCTATAGCTAATTTAACAGACAAAATTAAATATGTGGTTGATTCTGCAACCTTTAAGCAGGGGAAATATACCCCAGCGACTCATTTGCCAATATTAGCGCCAGAAGTGCTCAAAACTGATCCCGTGGAGGCGATTATCATTATGGCGGCTAGTTATTCAGATGAAGTAGTCAGGATTGTGCGGGCCGAGTTTGACAATAAATTAAAAATTGCTGTTTTAAGGGATTTTGGCTTGGAGATATTGAAGGATTAATCAATAAATAAAATGGAGAAAGTTTTATTTATTGTTCCTCCGCATATTACTTTTGCTGATTTTGTTAAGCCAGCTTTCAACACAAGAATAGTGACTAAAGACGGAGGAACCTTTGGTAATGTCTTAACTGATATGCCCTTGGGAGTCTTATCTTTAAGTGCTTATTTTAAAAAGCATTCTGAAGCAGAGGTCCGTTTGATTGATTTTAATGTTGTCTTAAATAAACTGGAACATTTTGATTCTTCCTCTTTTTTTGATTTTTTTAAAGCATCTTTGGCAGAATTATCTTCAAAAGGTTTTGTCCCAACTATAGTTGCTATTTCTGCCTTATTTTCACCTTCATATCAGAATATGATAATTTTAGCAAAATGTTGTCGCCAGCTTTTTCCCCAAGCAATGATTATTGTTGGTGGTGGGGTACCGACAAATATGCCAGCGAAAATTTTTGCAGATTCTGCGGAGATTGAGGCGATATGTTTTGGCGAAGGAGAAAAACCCTTGCTTGGTCTTGTGGCGGCAAAGGATAAGTTGGCCTATCTCAGAGAAAATTCTTCTTGGATCACCCGCGAAAAGATTGATCAAAATAAGACTTTCAAGCATGATTTTATTGAGGACCTTGATGAAATTCCTTTTTATGACTATGCTCTTCTGAATATTGCTGATTATAGCCTTAATCCTGCTATTACTGCCTATGCCTCCCTTGAAGAGAAAAATCAGAATTTCCATGTTATGACCTCAAGGGGGTGTCCATATCGGTGTTGTTTTTGCTCGTCCCATACTGTTCACGGTCGAGCGATGCGCTATTATAGTTTAGCTAGGATTAGGGAGGATTTTACAAGATTACGAGATGAATATGGGGCAAAAATCCTTATCTTTCAAGACGATCATTTTGTGGCTGATCGAGCAAGAGCCTTAGCCATTATTGCCTTAATCAAAGAATTAGGTTTTAAAGCTGTTTTCCAAAACGGCTTAGCGCTCCACGCCCTTAATCGAGAGATGCTTGAAGCCTTAAAAAGTGCCGGGGTAGACCAACTTATGTTGTCTGTTGAATCAGGCAGCGAACGAGTTTTAAAAGAGATTATGCACAAACCGCTTAGCCTCTCTATTATAAAACAAGTAGCTGCTGATTGCCGTGACTTAGGGATATACACAAATGTTAATATTTTAATTGGTTTGCCGGGTGAAACACGAGAAGATATTGAAGAGGCCAGGGACTTTCTCAAGACTATTTATGGGAATTGGTTTATGATTTTTTGTGCTAATCCCTTGGTTGGGAGTGAGATGTATGAAATATGTGAGAAAAAGAATTATCTCAAAGATGATGTTGTTGGGAGTGATTATAAAAAAGCAGTTGTTGAAACTGAGGATTTTACCGCAGAATACATTCAAGATACGGCCTATCTGATGAATTTAGAGCTTAATTTTGTTAATAATAGTGACTTTCGCTTGGGAAATTATGAAACAGCTCTCAAGGGATTTGAGAATGCGATCAGGGCGAAGGCCGACCATGCTGTAGCTTATTATTATGCTGCCAAGTGTTATGCGAAATTAGGAGAAAAAGAGAAAAGCTTAAAATATTTTGAGCGGACCAGAAAAATTGCCAAGGAAAATCCTTTTTGGCTCAGATATTTGAAAATGTTTAATATTGCTCTATAATTTGGATAGTGGAGGTTTTAATGGCAAGTCAAGAGTCGCAGTTGCAGCCAAGTGAATTAGACAAGAGAAATAGTTTGAAACAAAATAAGCCCCTCGTCTTTGAAAAAATAATGAAGTATGACGAAAAAATTAAGCGGGGGGAAAGTATTGCTATTCTCCAATTCCAATATGATTACACTTGCAATTTTAAGTGTCAACATTGTTCGGTAAAGCGTTTTCAAGGGAAGAAAGAGGGACGTTGCTTTACTCCAAAGGATGTGACAGAACTTTCCCGCCAGGCGGATGAGATGGGGTTGGCCCATATTGTTTTAACCGGGGGAGAACCATTGGTTTTCCCTGATTTTGATGAGATTATTAAGGCGATTGACCCTCAAAAATTTTACATTACCTCAGATACAAATGGTTGGAATTTAGATGAAGCGCGGGCCAAGCATTTGAAAAGCATTGGGGTTGATAAGGTTCAACTTAGCTTTGATAGTTTGACAGAGGCTGAGCATGATGCCTTCAGGGTTAAAAAAGGTTCCCATGAAAGATGTCTTAAGGCAATTGATGCCGCTCAAACTGCCGGCTTAAACATTATTGTCCAAACTGTAGTTTGGAAAGAGCGGGTTAGATCGCAAGAATTTATTGATTTTCTTGAATTCTTAAATGGCAAGGGGGTTCCTGTTTTTATAACCTATGCCAAACCAGTTGGGGCTTGGGAGGGGAAATTTGACTCCCTTATTGATCGGTCTGATATGGATTATATTAGGGGGCTTGAAAAGAAATACAATGTTTTTACCCATCTTACCCCGTCTTATGGCTTAGATTTAGGGTGCATAGGAGTTAAAAGGATGGTTTCTATTACCAAGTATGGTGACGTTATGCCTTGTCCTTATATTCATGTTTCGCTGGGAAACTTTTTTACAGAGCCTTTAAAAGATATTATTGAACGAGGCTTAAATATTCGTCATTTTGGTCAATATTGCGATACTTGTTGGATTGCTGAAGATCGAGATTTTATTGAAAACTATGTAGCTGGCCGCGTCTATGGCAAACCTTTGCCAGTGCCGTATCAGGAAGTTTTTAAAAAAGAAGATTTTATTAAACCAAACGAAAGAAAGCTTTATAAGGAGCAAGGATGAAACTAATCAGTATTGTGACCCCTTGTTATAATGAAGAAGAAAATGTTGGTGAAATATATAATCGGGTAAAAGAAGTTTTTGTTGACCTCAAAGACTATCATTATGAACACATTTTTATTGATAATGCCTCACATGATAAAACCGTCTCGATATTGAAGGAGGTTGCTGGCCAGGATAAGAACGTAAAAATTATTGTTAATGCCAGGAATTTTGGCCATGTTCGCTCCCCTTATCATGGTTTGCTGCAGGCGCAAGGAGAGGCGGCCATATTCCTTGCTGCTGATTTTCAGGAACCACCTGAATTGATTGCTAATTTTATTAAAAAATGGGAAGAGGGCTATAAAATTGTTGTTGGGGTCAAAAAAGCGAGCCGTGAATTTTTTCTGATGTTTTGGGTGCGGAGTTTTTTTTATAAATTAATTTGCCGTTTGTCTGAAATAGAGCTTATTCCAAATTTTCTCGGATTTGGTTTATATGATAGAAAAGTGATTAATATCTTAAGGCAAATGGACGACCCTTATCCTTATTTTCGGGGATTAATTAGTTATATTGGCCTGGATATTGCTTGTCTAGAATATATCCAACCGCCGCGAAGTCGAGGAAAGACTAAAAATAATCTTTATGCCCTTTATGACATGGCCATGCTTGGAATAACGAATCACTCAAAGGTTCCTTTGCGTTTAGCCACAATGTTGGGTTTTTCGGTCGCGTTTATGAGCATCTTAGTTGCTGTTGGTTATTTGGCTTATAAGCTCATTTTTTGGGAGAGGTTTTCTGTTGGGCTGGCCCCTTTAATTATTGGCTTTTTTTTCTTTGCTGCTGTTCAGCTCTTTTTTATTGGGATTATAGGCGAGTATATTGGGGCAATCCATACCCAAGTTCAAAAGCGTCCGTTAGTTATTGAAAAAGAGCGAATCAACTTTTAATGCGTAAGCTTTATCACCGGCATCGCGAAAAGATCAATTATCTTCTGGTTGGCGGCTGGAATACTGTTTTTGGGTTCTGTGTTTTTGCCGCGCTTTATTATTTATTTGGCCAAAAAATCCACTATTTATTTTTGTTAGTTATTAGTAATGTGATCAGCATAACCAATGCTTATGTAGGCTATAAGATTTTTGTTTTTAAAACCCGTGGGAATTATTTAAAAGAATATTTGCGGTTTTATGTGGTTTATGGGTTTACATTTGGGATAAATTTTGTTTTCTTACCGTTAATTGTGGAGTTTTTTCAGGTCAATCCAGTCATGGCCCAGGCCTTTTTTATTGGCATTAACGTTGTAATTAGCTATACCGGGCACAAACGTTTTTCATTCAAAACTAACTAGTTTTTTCAACCTCAGGAAGAATAGCTTCAGCGCAGAAAAATAATGTTAGTGGTGTAATAACCATGAATAAGCGGTCAAAAAGTGTGCCGTCAAGGAGCCAGCGAAAAGTTTCGTTGGCGGTGAATTGAAGAATGATAGCACCGCTGACAAGTGTAATGATTCCCAATAGAAATATATTTGGTTTACTAAAAGCCCGCTTAAAAAAGAGGGTTAGGCTTGTTAAAAAAAGCAGTCCTAGTAAATGCCAGTCTGCATAAAGAAAGATCTTTCTTGAGGTAATCGAGATAACTGTTCCTAACCTGCTTGAGAATGAAGGCATTTGCTTGGCAGTCTCTACTGCGGCTTCTGGTGTGTTGGCAGAGTTTAATCCCAGGACTGAGCTAAACATGCCAAATATTGCTAGCTTGCCGTAGGTTAGCCAGGGAAGAATCGTTAAAAAGAAAATTAGTGCGGGGCTAAAGAAACTCGGCCAGTCTGTTTTTTCGAAAGATTTAAAGTTTAGCGCTATATAAAGAAATAGCACAAAGATGTTAATTCCAACTAATATCATCCCAGCTGTTTTTGCCCAAATGGTCAGGGCCAAGAAAGGCGAAGCCGCAATCAAGAAAGCAAAAGCCTTTTCTTTATTCTTTGCGCTAAATTCTTTCATGAACAAAAATAGATAGATTGATCCAATGGTATATAAAGTTGTTACTGTCACATCTGCGTAGGCAGTGCCGACGTGAAAAACCAGAAAGGGGAAGGTGCTGAGCAGGAAGGTGAAGAGCAGGGCGAACTTTCTGAGATGATATCTTTTGAGAGTTGAGAAAAAAACAACTAGCAGGGAAGCAAAGAGGACCGGGTTGGTTATTTTGAAGAGGGCATCATCTATTGTTTGTAAGCTGATAAAAGCCCATCCCTGGGCTAGAAAAGGGAGAACCGGCTTGTCATACATAAAGCCTAAAAGGTAGGGGGTAAGGAAAGTTTTGTAATAGAAAAGACCTTTGCCAATAATTGAATAGTATTGGAAAGCATCGACATCAACCAAGGGTTTTACTAGCGTAATAAAAAAAGCGTATATTAGCTTTAGTGAAATTAAAGCTAATAGAATATATTCAAAAACCTCAAGCTTTAGCCCCCTAATATTCAACCTTTTCTTAACCTCAGAAAAGTCAACGCAGAAAGTTTTTTTCTTTAATAAATAGAGTCCTGTTAATATTTCAATGATTATAATTGAGCTGACAATGCTTATAAGTGTTACTGGGATTTTTGCCCTATCTAAAATAAACATCAGAATAGTTAAAATGCCAAAACCAAGGGGGAAGGCTAAGGCAAATTTTTCCCAAAGTGTGAAATAGGTTGCCCTGTTTTGCAAAAATAGCGAAAGTAAGAATAAGCCGAATATAAAAGGGACTACAATTGTTATAAAAGAATTAAGTATGAGCATGTTTTAGCCTTTCTTTTTCAAAATATAAGCCCCTTTTCTAAAGGTTTTCCACGGGGTGTATTCGCTCAAAGTGTCTTGTTCTACTTCTTTATCATAAACTAAAATGTAATTGCTATTGCTTTCTTGTTTCATTGGTAGTAGATAGTATCTCATTTTGATATCACCATAAAATTGGCCTATACGGTAGTCAAAATCAGCATCTTTTGGTAAATTTTCTTGGCAAAATAAGACAAAATCGTAAAAATCACCTTGATTAGCTAATCGTCTTTTTTCTTGAAGGTCTTTGCCCACATATTTAAGCTCATCTTTTATTCGTAGCCAATCATTGTACCAAGTGTTAATTTCCAATAATATCCAAGCGACAATTATAATAAAAAAAGCTTGGCGACCCAATCTTGCTAAATTTAGCCCCCCTTTGAATTGTTTGATCACGAGAAAAAGCATAGCAAAGGCAAACCCCCAATATATATAGTAGAAAATGGACCGACCAAAGAGGTTGGTGCTTTGGATGGTGTTAATAGTGCTCCCAATAACAATTCTTCCCCTTGGTCCCCAAAACTCTTGCCAACCAGATTTGATATTTGTCGATAGATTACCCTTAACTAATTTTACCTCTTTTATGTTTAGTTCAATATCAGGCAAGAGCAGCAAGCCTTGTATCCAGCCAAGCCAATTTGGATTTTGAGAGGGTATGTTGAGATGATAGTTGTGTTGGCCTGGTTTAATAAAGAACAAAATACTTTTCTGCTGGTTAAACTTGGGATCGTAGTGGTTTGCCCAAAAAATTCTGGCGGTGCCAGCTGCTTTAGCCTCAAGTTGTAATACTATGGTGTCATATTCGCTAGAATCAACTGTTAGTTGAGGACTGGTAAAATAGGGACTACTTAATCCTTTTTGCATGGGAATCAAGATTTCCCGGCAAAAGGAAGGGGCTTGAAAAGAGAAAAAGATCAAAGATAAAACAATAAGCTTTCCCATTTATAGACAACTATTATACAATATGTTAAGATTATTTAATAGTTAAGAAATAGAAAGGGGTATTTAATTCTGTGAAGAAATTTTTGTGCGCGCTGCTGGTTCTTTGTTTTATTTCAACCTCTATTTTTGCCCAAACCGCTTCCCAAGTCAGTTCGTTCTTGAATTCTTCTCAAGGCAAGGCTTTTTTGCGGTCTGACCAGGGGAAAGAGATGCTAAACCAGGTGCCGGGCGAGAAAAAAGCTGAAACAGAAGCAGGGCAAGATTTTTTAGAAATTGATGAAGCTGATAAGGATAAGGATAAGGATAAGGAGATGCCCCCCTCTCTTTCGGAAATTGAAAAATTTTTTTCAGCCGACCTAATTGCTCAACAAAAAGAGCCAATTTATCAATATGGATATGAGTTTTTTAAGTCGGATGAAAAAAACACTAATCAAAGGCAAAGTAGTTTTAGTTTTCTTTCAGCTCAAGATTCGATCAATGTACCAGTCAGCCCCAATTATATTTTGGGTCCTGGTGATTCTTTTAAGATAACTTTGTGGGGGATAACTGAGGGGATTTTTGATGTTGAAATTAATGGCGATGGTGATGTTGTCTTGCCTAAAGTAGGCCTTGTTGAGGTGGCTGGCCTTTCTTATGGTGACTTAAAACCTTTTCTTGAGGAGAAATTAGGTAGATATTATGAAAGTGTTAATGTTGGTGTTACCATGGGGAAGCTTCGCGGTTTTAAGGTCTATTTGGCAGGTGAGGTCCTTAAACCAGGGGCTTACAATTTAACCTCAGTCTCTTCAGTCTTTGAGGCCTTGCTTGCTGCCGGTGGTCCAACCAAAAAAGGATCAATGCGAAAAATCCAACTTGTCCGGGGCAATCGTTCCATAGCTGATATTGACCTGTATTCATTTTTTATCAGCGGCCGACAAGCCAATAGTCCCCAGCTTCAAGAAGGGGATACTATTTTTGTTCCGATTATTGGTGAAGTAGTGGCTATAACCGGGGCGATCCCTCGCCCTGCTATTTTTGAAATAAAAGGCAGGGCTGATTTAAGTGATTTGCTTTTCTTAGCCGGCGGCTTGCTCCCCACCAGTTATTTAAGCAGGGTCCAGGTGACGAGAATTGAAGCTCATGAAAAAAAAGTTGTCAAAGATGAGAATATAAATCTTGAAAGAAGTAAGCAGAAATTTGGGTTTCAACTTAAGAGCATGGACCTTGTTGAAATCTTTCCTATATACCAGATGATTGAAAATCAAATTTTTCTTGAAGGAGCGGTAAAGTATCCTGGGGCTTATGAACTAATTGACGGGATGAGGGTGAAAGATTTGTTTCCTTCAAGCGCTATTTTTGAAGTCGGCGCCTATTTTCCGCAGATTGAAGTTGTTCGGGTTGAAAAAGAAAATTTTAAAACAAAGATTTTTCCTCTTGATGTTGAGAGATTATTTGCTGGTGTTGAGTCGGAAAATATAGCGCTGCAGCCTGGTGATCGGGTTGTTGTTTCCGCAATTAAAAACAAACAGTCTAGTGTTGTGTTAGAGGGGGAAGTTGTACGTCCAGGTGAGTATTCGATTGCCCCGGGCGAGAAACTAAGCTCTGTCTTAATGCGGGCTGGCGGGTTTACGGAAAATGCCTATCTTTTTGGCGCGAAATTTATTCGGCAATCAGTTAAGGATTTTCAGGAATCAAGAAATAAAGAGCTTATTTCAAGATTAGAGGAAGAAATTATTATAAGGTCAAGAGAAAATGCCACAAGTCTTAAGGGGGGGCAAACAGAGGCAGCGGCTAAAGAACAGCTTGAGAGTTCCAGGAAAATGTTGGATTTAATTAAAGAAAAGATGCCTGAGGGAAGGATTGTTATAAGTTTGCGTTATCCTTTAGAAGATTTTATGAATACTGAGAGTGATCTAGAGCTGGAGGATGGGGATACTCTTCAAATTCCCGCGATTTCTAAGGTTGTGCTGGTTATGGGTGAGGTCTATAATCCAAATTCTTTTGTCTATAATTCAAGTTTAGGGGTGGCTGATTATTTAAAAAGAGTTGGTGGTGTGGCGAAGAATGGGGACCAGGGGCAAATGTATATTATCAGGGCTGATGGTAGTGTTTTAAGCTCTCGTCAAATTAATCTTTGGCGGGCTAATTTAATGCCTGGTGACACAATTATTGTGCCTCAAATAATTGAAACATTTAACTTGTGGGCAACTGTAACAGATTTTACTCGCTGGTTATATGAGGCTGTTGTTACGGTAACGCTGATTCAGAGTTTGGTGAAGTAATGTTGCCTGTTGTTTGTTGCCAGTTGCCTGTTACCGGTTATTGAGGGGAAAATGAGAGAAATTGAGAGTAAAATTGCTTCGATAATTAGGCATATTCTTGTTTTGCCGCATTACAAGGTATTTCTGTTTGGTTCGCGAGCGGATAATACCGCGGACAATAGGTCTGACTTTGATATTGGGATAGAGGCTCAAAATGAAATTCCGGGTGAGATTATGGTAGAAATTAGGGCGAAAGTTTCAAACCTGCCAATATTACAAAAAGTTGATATTGTTGATTTTAAAAAAGTGAGCAAGGATTTTAAGAAGTTGGCGCTTAAGAATATTGAGGTGCTTTATGAGCGATAAGCTAAACAATCTAAAGGATCAACTTAAGAACGCTTGCGCCAGGTTTGGGGAAATTTTAAAAGAAAAGAAGAACGACATTGTTAGGGATTCAGCCATTCAAAGGTTTGAATTTACTTATGAGCTTGCCTGGAAAACTCTGCAGGCGTATCTAAAAGAAAAAGGGGTAAGGGTGTATACTCCCAGAGACGCCATTAAAGAAGCCTTTCAAGTTGGCTTAATTGAGGATGATCCCAATTGGCTTAGAATGATTGATACTAGGAATGCCACCTCACATTTATACAACGAAGCAATGGCTGATAATGTCTATGGCCAGTTGCCGGCTTATTATCCATTAATTAAAAAATTGGTTGAGGTGTTGTGAATTGCCTGTTGCGTGTTGCCGGTGACCAGTTACCTGTAAGGGGAGTTAGATGGTAAGAATACAAAAATTTGAAGATTTAGACGCTTGGAGAGAAGCAAGAAAGCTGGTAGCCTTGATTTATAAGCATGTTTCTTTGGGTGGATTTAAAAAAGATTATGCGCTTAGAGATCAAATTGTGAGGGCCGCTATTTCCACAATGGCTAATATTGCGGAAGGGTTTGATGCTGGTTCGAATGCCCAGTTTATTTTTTTCCTCATTTATGCTAAAAGATCAGCATCTGAAGTCCAATCGCACTTATATGTAGCTCTTGATAATCTATATTTGCTTCAGTCTGATTTTGAAAATGCGTATCAACAGGCGGAAACCGTTCGCAAAATCACTCAAGGTTTGATAAACTATTTAAAGAGGTCTAACTCCCAACAATCAACCGGTAACAGGCAACTGGTAACCAGTAACAAACAACAGGCAACAGAAAAAGAAGGTGGCTTTTAATTGAAAAGTAAAGATCGTGTTGAAATAATGTTTGAGAAAATGCAGGGAGATATAAAGTTGGTGCTTGAAAGCCAGGATAT
>JBDRMQ010000137.1:0-9520 GCA_043811955.1 bacterium
CTCAACAAAAACATCTATCTTGCTAAATTGTTTGAGGCATTCCAGCTTGCTTTTTGGATAATCAGGCAAATTTTCTCCCTTTCTTGTTGATGGAACAAAATTAAAACTCCTAATCCATTTGCCAAAATACCGCATCACCCAAGCCGCTGAAATGTGGGCAGCTTTAAGTGGGACCGCAGTCAAAACAAGATGCAGGGCTTTGTCTCCATGCTCATTAAACCAGGCTAAAACTTCTGGCACAGGCATCATTTTTTCATAGGCGCCAGAGAGGCGAAATTCATCGAGCGAGTCCTGGTATTCTTTTAAACTGGCACCCAATAAGCGCTCTGGAGAATTCCCGGTTATCTCTTCAAAAGAAAGTTTGCTTTGCGGATGCTCAGGCAGCCATTTTTTTGTCAGCCATTCGCGCATTAAATCATTGA
Organism: bacterium; assembly: GCA_043811955.1. GTDB lineage: Bacteria > Margulisbacteria > WOR-1 > O2-12-FULL-45-9 > O2-12-FULL-45-9 > JBDRMQ01. The sequence continues at coordinate 423 of JBDRMQ010000137.1, forward strand.
GGACATCGTCAACATCCCAAGCAATAGTCAGCATATATCTTTTACCAATAAATCAGACCAAAAGGTCATCTCGGTTTTTCTGTTATCATTAGCAACCACTCTTTGATCTTCATAAAACGAATCATTTTTATAATGAGTAGTTGAAACCTCTTCAAAAACACAACCAGTCTCTGAGGAAAAACCATGATTAACTTCTCGTTCAACAGTCAACATATCACCAGCTTTTAGGGATTTTGTTTCATCACCAATTTTGACTTCCATATCACCATATAAGACTTGAAAAGTTTCTTCCTTTTTAACATGGTAATGGAAAGGATGTTTCTGGCCTGGCAATAAAATAATCAACTTTTTACAATATTCCCGATTAATACAGTTAAGGATTGCTGCCCCCCATTCATCATATTTTTCTATACCATAATGATGAGAGAGCTCAACCTCAATTCGCTTTGGCAGGGCGATATGACTCTTAATGATTATCTCTTTTAGTTTTTTAATAATCCTCAAAACATTTGCCCGAAGATTTCTAACCTTCAAATCATCAAAAACAACGGCCTCCCCTGCTTCTAAATCTCTTGTCAAAACATATTCTATATATTTTGAAAGGTCATTGGCTACCATTTGATTTTCTTGACAGGGAATAGCAAGCAGCACCTTGTCTGGGAACACTTTGTCACCTTTTTTGAGTGGAGCCTTAGCAAAAACACCCCTTTTTAAGCCTCTCAAATCACTACGTTCTTTTTCGGTGATATCATAACGCTTATTCTCCACCCCACACATGGAAAAAGCATCTTGCGCAGCCTTAAGCCACTGGCCAACTTGAACCGGAGTCGAGGAATATTTATTGATCGGATATTTTTCAGAAAGAATTGCCACGTGTCTTTCAAAAACCTTGGCCCCCATGCCAACAGCAACCCTAATTGAATCAATGTTATCAGGCTCCTCGTGAGTGGAAAAACCAACAACTATCCCTGGGTAGCGCTTCTTAAGAAGATCAATTTGATTCAATTGAAGGGCTGCCCTCTCCGTTGGGTAAGCGCCAACACAATGCATAACACAAAGCTTTTTATTGCGATGTTCAAAAAATGAGACAACTTGATCTATTTCTTCAAGAGTAGCACTAGCTGTCGAAGCAATTATTGGCAGGTCTGTTTGAGCTATTTTTTCCAATAGAGGCCAATCCGTAAAAGAACAACTAGCAATTTTTATAACATCAAACTTTTGCGCAACAATTTTATCGACAGAAGGTTCGTCAAAAGGTGTACAAATGGAAGTTAGCCCCTGACTTTCAACCTCTTTTTTTAATTTTAAAAAGCCCTCATCACTTAAGGCTGTTTCAGAGAATCTTTTGACATATTTAATGTCTTTGCGGTTTATGTATTTAGGATGGATAAAAGTATCGAGATTCCTATATTGAAATTTAAAAGCAAAAGTAAAGTTGTATCTCTTGGCAACTTTGCTGATTTCTTTAATTATACTTATTCCATGCTCAACATCACCTGAGTGGTTGTTGGCCATTTCAAAAATAAACAGCTTATCAAACATTTTTTTTCTCCTTACAAAATTGTTTAATCAGACCAATCAAGAAATCAAGCATCTGGTCAGTCAGCCCTGGATATACCCCCACCCAGAAAGACTGATTCATAATCAGGTCTGTATTTTTGAGCTCACCAACAACTCTATAACCCTCGCCGGCCTTTCTCATTTCATCAAAACAAGGGTGTTTAATTATATTACCAGCAAAAAGCATTCTGGTTTGAATTTTTTTTGATTCAAGGTGTTTTACTATATCATCACGGGTAAATCCAGCCGTTTCTTTTACCGTCAACATAAACCCAAACCAACTAGGGTCAGAAGTTTCTGTTGCCTCTGGCAGAACAAAATAGTTTTTTAAATCTGCCAAGCCAGCTTTTAGCTTAGCCCAATTTCTTTTCCTCGCTTCAATAAAAGCGGGCAACTTTTCAAGCTGGGCACAGCCAATAGCAGCCTGCAAATCAGTCGCTTTGAGATTATAACCAAAATGCGAATAGATATACTTGTGATCATAACCCAGTGGGAGTTCACCAAATTGTTGTTTGAACCGCTGACCGCAAGTGTTATCTTTACCAGAAGAACACCAACAATCCCTCCCCCAATCCCTAAATGATTCAACATTCTTTTTTATTTGCTCATTATTAGTGTAGACAGCTCCACCCTCACCCATAGTATTATGCAGAAAAACTCCCAAAAACCCACCATAAAAATTCTCCTGTCCAGGCACGGAAAAATCATAAACATAGTCATTCGGATCATAATTAATTCGGTGAATATCCCTAACCTTCAAAAAGCTAACATTTCCAAGAAGCAGTGAATGCAAATCAGTATTTGAAGTGATATATTTCGCTAATCTTTTTTTAGAAATCACTTTTTGCTTTTTGGAAAGGCTAATGAATTTTCTAAAGACATTTAATAATGGTATTTGAAGCGAAATATTATTTCTTTCTCTATTATTCTTCTTTATAATAGACTTCCCCTTATAAACATAACCACTAAAACTCAATGTATAATTTTCATTACTAACTGTCCACTTATTCCCAATCTTCTTTCTTTTATTAACGTTTCTTCTATAAAATGAAGCACTAATCCCAACCCTTGATAGCAAGTATTGAAAATCATTCAATAAATCCTTTGAAGCACTGGTAACATCAATATGGTTTGTATTATCTGGCCTTTTTCTAAAAGAACCATCTCCTTTAGTATAGCCATAAATAAAAGATTTAATACAACTCTCATTACCGTGATAAACAAACCAGGGTATTCTCTTATTTTTGGCACCTTTTTTGATTTTAAAAATATCTAAAAATACAATTTCAAGATTTTTTGATTGAACCTCAACTGTTACAGAATTATTCACTTCCCGCACAGAGATTTGCAAATTGAATAACCTTTTAACTATATTCCTAACATCACGAACTAAGCCCTTTTCTCTTTTATTAAAAGAGAACATTAAGCCATTTTGATAGCTCCCTTCAGCAATAAAATAGCCAATTAAGCGGCACAAGTCCTGATTTACAGGGAAACGAGCTGGAATCTTACGGGATTGAGAAATACCTACTTTTAAGGCTTCCTCCTCCAAATTATAATGTTTTAAATATTTAAGTGGAAGAGTATCCCTAACTTTGAATTGCCATCTATAGTCAGCACTTTTAACATATTTCAGATTAGAATGGGAAAACCCCGACACATAAGCTTTTTTGTCAGTAAAATGTTCCAAAATGTCAATGAACTTAATTTCCCCTGGGTCAGCTATTTGGTTGGTAGCTACAATATAATCATCTTTACTTATTGACCCGGCTTGCTTTGGTATTATTTTTGCGGAATTATTATTCAAGACAAAAACGCTATGATCCTCTGTAACTTCAACTTCTCTGCCATGCTGACAAATAATTTTTACCATCTTCTTTGAGCCTAATTTATGTCTCAGAATAGCAGATGGAACAATCCAGTCAACTTTATTTTTTTTATTAAATGATAAGACTTTTATCTTCTTTGGTTTATCCACGTACAGTTTAAATATTTGCTCAATCCGATCTGCTTTCCATCTACCTTTTTCATCCAAATATGGGATAAAAGTATCTTTTGAACAACTCATATGATGAGGCGGATAAAAGCTTGAAGTTCCAATATCACCAAAGGTCCCTGTATAATGGCCGTTATATTTTGAACCAAGCGAATCACAATTATCTTCAATTAGCCACAGATTATTTTTCTGACAAAATCCTTTTACTGCTTTAAGATCAAAGGGATTCCCCAATGTGTGAGCAATCATTACCGCCTTTGTCTTATGTGAAAGCGCTCCTTCAAGTTGTGAACAATCAATATTATAAGTTGGCAAGGTTACATCAACAAAAACAGGAATTGCTCCATATTGAATAATTGGAGCAACAGTTGTTGGAAAACCCGCTGCTACAGTAATAACTTCATCCCCAGTTTTTATTCTTCGCTTACCAAGCTTTGGCGAGGTCAAAGCCATAAAAGCCAAAAGATTAGCTGAAGATCCTGAGTTAGTTAAAGAACAATACTTAACTCCGATAAAATTAGCAAATTCATTTTCAAATTTTTTAGCGTACCTTCCTGCAGTTAACCAAAAATCAAGTGAGGCATCAACTAAGTTTGCAATCTCTTTTTCATCAAAAACTCGGCCAGCATAAGGGAGGCGATCCCCTGGAGAAAACTCCTTTTTTTTATGCGCTACCGCATAATGAGCAAGCGCAGCTTGAATAGCTTTTTGCCTTAACTCTTTTTCGTTATTCATTGCATATATTCCTCAATTTGCTCAAAACAAATTTTTCTCAAATCTGCCTTCTTTTGATAGGCTCGGGTCCATTCCACAATTTTCTCAATCGCTTTGCTTAAACCCCATTTTGGCTTCCAGCCAAGATCTTTTCTAGCTTTGGTCGAATCAAGCATAAGAAAGCTTGCCTCATGTAAATGTTTTCCTTTATTCACTGAATAACCAGCCCCCTTGCCCCAAACAACACAAAGCCTTTTAACAAGCCACTCGACTGGTCGACAATCATTTTTATTAGGTGCAAAATTCCACGCCTGGGCATATTTTGTAGGTTGCTTATATAGTTTTTCTGTCAAAAGCAAATAGCCCCTTAAAGGCTCTAGAACATGCTGCCATGGCCTGGTTGCTTTTGGATAGCGAAGCTTAATTTTTTTGCCATTCATTACTGCTCGAACAAAATCAGGAATTAATCTATCCACAGCCCAATCACCACCACCAATAACATTCCCAGCCCTTGCCGTAGCAATATTCATTAAATATGAAGATCTATAAGCAGTAGAGATCAATTCAGAACAAGCTTTGCTGCTAGAATATGGATCATATCCACCCAAAGCCTCAATTTCTTTATACCCTTGCTTTTTATTAACATTTTCATAGACCTTATCGGTGGTTACATTTAATATTGCCTTAACACTGGAACAAGCTCGGGCTGCTTCAAGTAGATTAACTGTCCCCATCACATTTGTCGAATAAGTCTCAACAGGTACTTTATATGAATCTCGAACAATTGGTTGGGCAGCCATATGGATCACAAGCTCTGGCCTGGCTGCTTGCAACACCTTTTTCAGCTTTTTAATATCTCGAACATCACCAATAACAGACTTTATCAGCTTTTCAACACGACAAAGTTCAAACAAACTCGGCTTAGTTGGTGGTTTAAGGGCATAACCAGTAACTTTTGCCCCAAGCAGAGAAAGCCACATACAAAGCCAAGAACCCTTAAAGCCTGTATGCCCTGTAATAAAAACCCTTTTATTTTGCCAAAATTTTTTATCCATTTTAAATTATTTCCAAGGAATTTTACCTGGCTCAAAATATCTCACTTTAAACATAGCAAATAACGCATTAATTAAGTGATAAGGTCTAATTTTTTTTCCTTCCTGCCATGATCGTGGTTCATATGGAACAGCAATTTCAGTCACCTGCAATCCATATTTACATATCCGGCTAATAAATTCAAATTCAAAACCAAAACCAATTGTCCCTATGGGAATCTTCTTCACTGCCTCAGTCCGATATATTCTGGAGCCAATCATATCTGTAAATTTTTTTTCGTACCATAAATTAAGCAATGAAGTGCATAAAATTGTCGCTAGATACGCTGGCCGTTCTTTAATTATATCCCATTTTGAGCCTTGTTTGTTCTTTAATCTTGAGCCAAGAACCACATCATAGCCCCCAGCTTCTGCAACCCGCAAGAGATCCATCGCAGCAATCGGATCATATTCCAAATCTGTATGATGGACATAAAGATATTCACCCCTGGCCATCGATAATGCTTTGACAAAAGACCCTGAATTAATATTTTTATCGTTATAAACAATTTTGTAATCAGTTTTCAGCTCTTTAAGCAGCTTTTTGGTCCCGTCAGTTGAGTCGTTATCAAAAATGATCACTTCTTTGTCATCAATTTTAATTTTCTCAACATCTTTAATCGCCTGGATGATAGTATTTACCTCATTATAAACAGTAACAATAACAGTCAACTTCATATTTTAACCCCTGATTTGCTCTCAAAAACAGGCAAGATAACGCCAAGATTAAAAACAGCCACTGGATAAAATGGGAGCAAGACCCGATTAAAGGTAGCCATCATCTCAGCCACTGCACTGGGGAAAAAGAGATAAATAAAAAGCAAGTTTCCATAAAATAAAATAGTAGCTAAAAACAAATAACGGTTTTCCCCAGTTAGTTGTCTCTTAAAGAAAAACAACAGTCCTGCCACAAAAATCACCCAAAACAAGCCCCAACTCCCTTCCATAAACATCAAATCATACATTTTCTGATGAAACTCGAAAAACAGTGACAAAGAAAGAGAAAGCTTGGTTTGGGGATCTGGCAGATGATTAAAAAGAGAAAACAGCTGCCAGGGCAACCCAATTATTAGAAATAAAGAAATATATTGACCAACATAAAAAAGTTTTGCTCTTAAAGAAGCACGATAGCCTAACCAGAGATAAGATAAAAGTAGGGCAAAACCAATAGCAAAAAGCATCTTTCCTTCAAGTTTAACCCAGGTGGTCAAAGCCAAGCAAAGCCCAAAAAACCAGAAGTAATTTTTTTGTTTTGTCTGGAGCCAACGATAAAAATATATGATTCCAACACTAAAATAAACAGTTTTAGTTAAATCAGCATAGCCAATGGTTGAATGATAAAGAAAAAGCGGAGCTGAACATAATAAGTAAGTAAAAGCTAAAGCCCCTAACCCGCCCCGAGAAGGTTTTAAGGCATAATAAAAAATTATCAGCAAACAAAGCAAATCAAGCGGAAAAATGATCTTTGACCATTGGTCATTATCTTCACCCAACCAGCTAAATATCCAGTAGTGCATCAGCGACAGTGCTCGTGGATAGCTAGTGACCGATTTTTTCATTTCACCAATTACCCCTTTGTTGCTAAACTTGTCCGCATGGAAATAGTTTCTGCCAGCTTCTGTCCAATTAGCACTAGCATCCCAAGAATATTCAGGCTTGCTGCAAGTCTCTATAAAAGAATAAGAAACTTTAAGAGTTAAAGAAACAAATAGTAATAGTACTAAAAATAAGGATAACCCTTTTTTATTAAACTGAAAACTTGATTTAACCCAAACCTTATTTTTATCAAAAAATAATTTGGCCCCAAAAAAAACCAAAATTAACCCTGTGAGAACTATTGAACGATTGGCAACTGGTAAAAACAGAAGCAAAAACAGCAAAAGAGTAAGAACTCCTTGCCCTAATAGAAAGCTCAAAGCAGCCCCTTCAAACCAAGGTATTTTTTTTTGTGGATCAAAAAGATAAACAATCAAATAACCTAACAACCAGGCAATAAACAAGCTAAAAAACAACCTCAAAATAATCATTGTGTCTCCTCATCAAGCAAAATAAAAGCTTCTTGACTAAAGCGTTTAAACAATTTTAAATCTTTTGGCTGATAAATAAGACGAAAAGATAAATCACTGTATTTTTTTTCATCATGTAAAATTAATGAGCCCTCCTTGTATTGATCACCATACACAGTCCCAATCTTAATAGGAACTTGCCCTAAATTCTTGAGCTGCAAAAACACCTTCTTCCCCTTCTTAAAATTTTTGTTTGGGGAAAATAAAAAAATAGCTTGTTTGCCAGTTCTTTTAAGATACTTTGCGCGACCAGCAATAGTTTTTCTATCAGACCCCAAAAGAAGCAGTTCTATGTTTTCTGGATTAGATATCCCTTCATCAAGCCAAACAACAACTTCTGAAAGATACTTTGATGATCGCCAAAGAATAATCTCCTGTTGCATTTTCTCAGTTGGTTTAAGCTCTAAATAATCGCTCACAACTGATTGTTCTTGTGATATTTTCCAACTACCCTGCTCTCGAGGTTTATAGAATATATAATAAGAATCCTCTTCCCCCCAAGATCTATTATCATAAAATCGTGGCCGAAGGTTCGCACAATATTGCACAGCAGAGAGATAGTTGGCCGGGATCCCTGGGATATCAACGGGAACTTGATTAAAGAGTCTGGTCTCAAGCGGAATATTATCATCGCAAAACTGCATAAAATCAATAAATTCAGGATCCCCAACAACAATTCCTCGACGTTCTGCGATTGGCTTTCCCCAATAAAGGCTAATATTCCTTGAGATCGCCTTTAAATAAAAGATATTATTACGCAAATCAAGGAGCCCAAAAGTAATAATAACTACGAATAAAATTAAACCAGCAACAAACTTAATCACCCGCTGGTTAATCTTTATCAATTGGCCTACAATAATTATCAAACCACAAATAATCAACAAACCCCAAAGCATAGGCACAACAAGACCATTAAATGATTTCCCCATAAAAACAGGGCTGGCCATTGAAAAGCAAGTCCCAAGTAAGGGATCGTAATAGCGAATAAAAGAGCTCCAACGTGCTTTAAGCTTGGTCCACGGATTAGCCCTCACAAGTTTAAGTCTTTTCAAGGAAACTTCTTTCGCGTCAGCCGCAGGTATAATTAAAAGGGCTTTAACAATTGACTGCCAAGCTCCGTGCGTAGTTAGATCAATATAACATTGGTTTTGGCGATCAGCCTGACCAGTCTCAAAAATATAACGAAACTTATAATCAAACTGTTTGTTGAAAGGTGAAAGAAACAATAAACTACCCTGATCAAAAGAGATTGGCCAGACTCCCTCAATTACACAAACATCATAATAATCAGCCTCAATATTCATCTCTGGAATAACAATCTGAAGCTGTTGATTACCTTTGGTAAACTTAACCGAATCTTTTTCCAAAGCAAACTTGCTGCCAACAAGAGTTTGCCACATTCCAATATTCTCTGAGAAAGTAAAATCAAGGCTTGCTTCGGGCAAGTTAATTATGATTAAGAAAACGGCCAAGAGGATTACTCCAACCAACCCAAAAAGGGGCTTAAGCTTCACGACCAAACTTTCCAGGGAGCAGCCCCTGTCTCCCACAAATCCTCTAAGATTTTCTTTTCTCTTAAAGTATCCATTGGCTGCCAAAAACCATCATGCTTATAAGCCATAAGTTCGCCTGATTTGGCCAGTTTTCTAACAGGGTCATTCTCAAAAGGGA
>JBDRMQ010000138.1:0-2055 GCA_043811955.1 bacterium
GGGGTCAATGATCTTTTAGAGATGATTTTGCTTTTGGCAGAAGTCCAAGAGCTTAAAGCTGATCCAGCCGGAACAACTGTTGGCGTTGTTATTGAGTCACGACTGGACAAAGGTCGGGGCCCAGTGGCAGATCTTTTAGTCAGGAACGGGACCTTAAAAGTCGGGGATATCTTTACTCTGGGAGCAACCTTTGGCAAAGTCAGGGCCCTTTTTAACGATTCAGGCAAAGCCATAATCTCGGCTGGACCATCAACCCCGGTTGAGGTTTTAGGCTGCAACAATGTTCCAACCTCTGGGGATATGTTACACGTTGTCTCGTCAGAAAAAGAAGCTAGGGATATGGCCGAAAAAAGTAAGCAAGGGCAAACAAAAATACAAAGGGGGAGCGTCCTCTCGCTTGAAGATTTTTCTGAACATGTTCAGGCTGGCGAAAAACAAGCTTTAAATTTAGTAGTTAAAGGGGATGTCCAGGGGTCACTTGACGCGATTTCCCAGTCGCTCCAAGATTTAACTATTGGCAATATCAGCGCCCACATCATCCATCGGGCAGTTGGGCCAGTTAATGAATCTGATATTATGCTAGCCATGGCCTCAAAAGCAATTGTTGTTGCCTTTAATGTTGGCTTTGATGGTAATGCCAGCGCGGTCGCGGCCAGCGAAAAAATCCAAGTGCGGCAGTACGACATTATCTACAAACTGATCGATGACGTAAAACTTGCCATGGAAGGGATGCTGAAGCCGGAATATGAAGAAATTATTATTGGTCACGCGGAAGTCCGCAACCTTTTTAAGTTCTCAAAGGTTGGGGTAATTGCAGGGTCCTTTGTTAAAGACGGCAAGATGCTTCGCGGGGCAAAGATCAAAATTTATCGAGAAAATGAGATTGTTTATGAAGGAAAGCTTGAATCGCTAAAAAGGTTTAAGGACGACGTAAAAAGTGTTGAGCAAAATTATGAGTGCGGGCTCGCGATCACTGGCTTTACTAATTTTAAAGTCGGAGATATTGTTGAAGCGATCGAAGTCAGAGAAAAGGCACGCAAGAGATGACTCGCGTTGAACGGATTGCTGAGCTGATTAAGAAAGAAGTTAGTGCGATTATTAGGGCAGATGTTTCTGACCCTAGGATTGGCTTTGTTAGTATTACAAAGGTTAAAGTCTCGCCGGATCTTGAAAACGCCAAAATATTTATTAGCACCTTGGGCAATGAAGAACAAAAACAAGACTCAATGCAAGGCCTAGCCTCTGCCAAACGGTTTATTCGCGGCAAGCTGGGAGATGTCCTTGAGCTTCGAGGGGTTCCTGAGTTAAGATTTGTTAGGGATGATTCGCTAGAAAAGGGGAGTAACGTCCTCAGTTTAATAACTAAGTTAAAAAGAGAGAAAAAATGAAAGAGCTGCAAAAGGCTTTTAGCCGAGCTAAGACTGCCTTAATTGCCTCGCATATTGATCCTGACGGAGACTCAATTGGTTCAATGCTTTGCTTAGGCATGCTTTTAGAAAAATTGGGGATCAAATGTGATTTTTATTCACAGGACGGGGTCCCCCGCATTTACAAATTCCTCCATTGCTCCCAAAAGGTTAAAAACTATGTTTTAGCTAATAAACACTATGACATTTTGGTTACGCTTGATTCTTCTGACCTTAAACGCATTGGCAATAAGGTCCAACCCAAAAAAATTGCCAATAAAATAATTAATATTGACCATCATCCTGATAACACCAAATATGGGGATGTTAATTTTGTTGAAGCAAGCTCTTCAACGGCAGAAATCTTGTTTAAAATAGCGAAGGATTTAAAAATAGAAATTGATAAATTTATGGCAGAGGCACTTTATGTCGCCTTGGTCACAGATACCGGGAATTTTCGCTATGAAAACACTTCAGAAAAAACATTTCTAATGGCGGCTGAGCTTATCCAGGCTGGGATCAAAACCCATGATATTACTACAAAAATTTATGACACCAAAAAAGTTTCGAGCATTTTGCTTTTTTCCGCGGTGCTCTCAACCCTTGAGACGTCAGAGAATAAGAAAGTGGCTTGGGCAGTTGTTTCTAA
>JBDRMQ010000139.1:0-2772 GCA_043811955.1 bacterium
AGCAGCCAAAGATTCTTTGCTTGATTTAATCCGCCAATCAGCCTCTTTTTTGATATCAAACCAAATTATCGCATCAATATCACGCAAGCTACTCTTTAAGTATTCAGGTATCTCACTAATCCAAGCAGCTTTGTCTCCACCCTTTTCAGCAGAGGAAAATTCAGCGATCATGATCGGCTTAGTCGGCCAAAGCATCTTAGCGCGCCTGACTTGATCGCGGAATAAAACCTTAAAAGTCTCCCAGCCGCTCCACTCTTGGGTCTTCCCCCAGTTATAACCATCTATGCCCACCCAATCAACATATTTATCTCCAGGATAAGCCTCTGCCCAATCATTCCAAGCTTCATTAGGCGGATTAGAATAATTATTAAAGCACCATACCCATTTAACATTTTCAACTTTTTCTCGTCGAAAAACATCAACTACATGCCGAAAAGCCTTGATATAAAGGGTAGGGTCTTGCTCATTATTTGGCACACCCCAAGGATAGATAGTAAGGTTAAATTCATGCGCTAAACGAATAAAAATTGGTTGGTTAAAGTCTTTGATATCTTGTGCCCAAAAACGAATATAATTATCCCATTTGCCGTCAACAATGTCCTTGAGCTTAACCTTGCTCTTGTCTTGCCAATACCAAGGCTCCCAAACAATTTGAGGAACAGCGCCATACTTAGTAATCGTTTCCGCTTCATCCTTGGGGAACTTGCAAGACCAATCTTGATACCACATGATCATGGCTGGTTTTTTGCCTATCTGCTCTTCAAGCTTGGCAATGTGAGCCATATTTTCTGGTGCCCCGTTTCTAAAAACACCAAAATACGTCCCAGCCTCTTTTATGTTATCACCATTCGCTTTTGACATAGCTGCTACATAAGAACCCTGCCTGGCCGGCAGGCTGGCAAGAAGCAAAAAACAAGAACCAAGAAATATTAAAAGACCTAGTCTTAAGAATTTTGAAGACATCGCTCCCTCCTATCCTTTAACAGCCCCAGCTGTCAGGCCTTTAACAATATGTCGCTGCAGCATAAAGAATAACACAACTACAGGCAGGGTCGCAACTACCGCGGCGGCCATCATTAGGTCAAAGCGGTTTTGATAGTTACCAACAAACAAGCGGATCCCAACAGGGATCGTCTGAGTATCAGCGTTTGTTAAGATCCAGGCAAACATCAACTCATCCCAAGCAGTTAGAAAAACATAAATACCAGTAGCAATAATGCCAGGAATAGCCAGGGGCAAGGCCACATGCCAAAAGACCCTAAACCTTGAACAACCATCAATCAAGGCAGCTTCTTCAAGCTCACGAGGGATGGCCGCGAAAAAACCGCGCAGGATCCAGATTGAAAAAGGAAGAAACCAGGCGGAATAAATTAAAATTATCCCGGGATACGTCCCCTTAACCGGGATCCCGGTAAACATAGTAAAACGAACAAACATAATATATATGGGGATCAAGTACATAATCATGGGGATCATTTGGGTGGCCAAAATAGCATTGCTAAAAAGGTCAGAGCCTGGAAAACGAAAACGAGAGAGGGCATAAGCAGCAAAAGTCGCGAAAATCATAGCAAAGAACATGGTAAACCCACAAATAATTAATGAGTTTTTCAAGTAAAGGCCAAAGTTGACATTTTTCCACATATCAACATAATTGTGCCACCGAACAAGCAAGCGACCACGAGGGACCTTAACCATTGAGACCATTTTTCTCGCCACAAGATCATACTTGTAAAGCCTGCCGCCAGTTGCGCCTAAATAGAGGAAACCTCGGCTTTCAAGCCGCGAAAAGACCTCGCCATCAACCCCTGGAAATTCACCAACCTTGGCTGGGCAGATATCCCCAAAGTAGCGCTTCTTTGTCCCTTTCAATAATTTACCATCCATTGTCACCGTATCAAATTGCCAAACCCCGGCAAATTTTTTATAATCCAAGGTCACAAAAATTTTATCCTTGATCTTTTTGATGTACGTATTGGTCACTTTGTTTGTATCAATGTCAGTCGTATCAAATTGGCGCCGATCAACCTGTTGTAAAGTCTCCCGCGCGACCTTAATTAATCCCCTATTAGCTGAAGCAATCCAAACATTATCACCTTCTACTAAAAATGAAGTAGCCGTTGTTTTATAACTAATTGCTTTAAGTCTTTTTAAATCTTTTGTTTGATATTTCGTTATTCCGCCATTAGCCGAAAAAACTAAAAGGTTTTCTTGCTCAGGAATGATCTCTAAAATATCAGTCCCAGCCCGACGCAGGCCAACCTTGCCAATCGCGATATCGGTTGAATCCTTGAGCGAAGAATAGACCATCCAAATTATCGGCAGCAAAGTTAAAGCTAAAAACGCCAGCATGCAGATATTAACAATAATATCCTGGATCCGTTTTCGCGCGTAATATGATAAATTCATCGCAGCTCCTCAGACTTTTTAAAGTATTTAAACCAAACATTGACGATCATGATCATGACGATCAACAGCAAGACCGAGGTGGCCGCGCCAGTGCCAAAGTTCCAGAGCTGGAATGAATTGCGGAAAATATTGGTCATCATCAGGTCGCCCCATTCGCCAGGATAACCAGCCCCAAAACCAAACATCATAATAACAATATTAAAGGAGTAGGTGTTATAAATTAACCCAAAGAGGATCAAAATAAACCAAACCGGCCGCAGCATGGGCCAAGTTATCATCCAAAATTTATACCAAGGATTAGCCCCATCAATGTCAGCTGCTTCATAAAGCTCTTCTGGAATAGTCTGCAAACCAGCTAAAAGCATT
>JBDRMQ010000140.1:0-7335 GCA_043811955.1 bacterium
TCGATCATTCGGTCAATTGATTGGACCGCATCTTGGGTATGCAGGGTTGAGATGACTAAGTGGCCTGTTTCAGCCGCTGTAATTGCCATTTGAATTGATTCTAAGTCGCGCATTTCGCCGATTAGGATAACGTCGGGGATCTGACGCAGGACACGTTTGAGCGCTTCGCCAAAGGAGATCGTGTCAAAGCCAACTTCCCGCTGCTCGAGAACAGATTTTTTTGAGGTGTGGACAAATTCGATTGGATCTTCAATCGTAATAATATGGGCGGCTCGGGTTGTATTGATCATATCAATCATTGAGGCTTGGGTTGTTGATTTCCCTGAGCCAGTTGGCCCTGTTACTAAAACTAGCCCCCGCTCAAAGGTAGCAAAATTCTTCACAACAGAAGGGAGTCCCAATTTTTCAATTGAGGGGATTTCTTTGGGAATCCGACGGATAGTAGCGGCAATAGTTCCCCGTTGATAATGAAGGTTAATTCTGTAGCGGCTAACTTCATCCTCATATGAGGTGTCGAGCTCTTTGATTTTTTTAAACTCTTCCAGCTCTTCTTTCCTGATAATAGGGGTAATTAGTTTTTCAACATCATCACCGGTTAATTTTTCCTGGCTTTGTTTTTCTAGATGGTTGTGTGAACGAAGACAAGGCGGGCTGCCCGCGGCTAACAAAAGATCAGAGGCTTGGGTTTGGTGGAGTTGAGTCAATAAGTCTTTAAGTTGCATTATATTTCTCCTTGGTTTTGACTCGGGCTTGCGTTTACTATATAATTTCTTTATTCTTATGTCAAGGAAGTAGAGGTTTTTTCTGTTGCTTTTGGTTTTTTTATTTGGATTAGGAACGGTGATCGGTAGCTTCTTAAATGTTTGCATCTATCGTATCCCACGTCAAAAATCAATTGTTTTCCCTGCTTCACATTGCCCACAATGCCAGCGCAAGTTAGGCTTTTTAGATTTATTCCCGATTTTAAGCTTTATTTTTCAGCGAGGGAAATGCCGCTATTGTGGCGGAAAAATATCAGGACGCTATCCCTTGGTTGAATTTTTATCTGGCCTGTCATTTGTGACGGTTGCCTTTGCTTTTCCGCCCGAGATTAACCCGATTGGTTTTGTTTTTTCTTTAATGTTTATTTTACTCCTTTTAATGATCTCTTTTATTGATTTTGAATTTCAGCTCATTCCAGACGCATTATCTATTACTGGCATAGTTTTTGGCCTGGTTTTTCATTTGTTTACAGGTGATTTTTTTAATGCGCTGATTGGGTTAGCCTTAGGCTTTGGTCTTTTGTTTTTAGTTGGCAAGCTTGGAAAAATTTGTTTTAAGAAAGAGGCCTTGGGGGAGGGGGATTTGTATTTAGCCGCTTTTATTGGGGCTTATCTTGGTTGGAGCGGGCTCTTGGCGGCCTTGTTTCTCTCGTATTTATTGGCTGGGGCAGCGGCGGTTTTTCTTTTGGCAACAGGCAAAGTTAAGATGAGTAGCTATGTTCCATTTGGGCCAGCCCTGGCTGCTGGGGGAATTATTGTCCTCTTTTTTGGTGAAAGGATAATTAGCTGGTATTTAGGGATTTCTGGTTTATGAAGAAGTTTGGTCTGATGTTTTTGTTTGTTTTGAGCATCCTTTACTTTATTTTTTTAATTCAACAGGATATAATTGATAACATCGCGCTTAAACGTGATGTGGGGCAGACTGCGAAAATGATTAACAAGCAAGAAGAGCTTTCCTCAAAAATGCGAGCTCGTTTGGCAAACTTGAAAAAGAACAAGTATCTTGAGGAATTGGCCCGTACTAGATTGGGTTTTGTTAAAGCAGGAGAAACTTCATATAAGGTGATCAGGAGGTGAAATAGGTTTGCCGATAGAGATAGGATCTGAAATTGATGGAAAAGTGACTGGCGTGGCTAAGTTTGGGGCTTTTATTGAGTTGCCTGAAGGGAATACGGGTTTGGTTCACATTTCTCAAGTTTCTGATAATTATGTAACAGATATTGGAAAACATTTAAATATTGGGGACATAGTTAAGGTTAAGGTTTTGGGATCAGCAAAAGCTGGGAAATATGATCTTTCAATTAAGCAGGTTGGGAAAACTGTTTGGGACAATCGGCCCAAGAGAAGACCGCGGTCTTCTGATGAGCGGCCCATGGCAGGAACGTTCGAAGACAAGATAACCCAATTTTTGAAGCAGAGCGATGAAAAGCTCCAAGATGTTAAGCGCAACACAGAGACCAAGCAGGGGATTAAGAAAAAGCGTAAAAAGCCTCTTCTTTAATTTCTTTAATGCCGCGGTGGCGGAATTGGTAGACCTGCCTGCCGGCAGGCAGGCGCAAGGGACTTGTTTATGGAGGGGTGGTGGAAGTGGGGAAATATTATGTTTACGTTCTTGGGAGTTTAAAGGACAAAGGTCTTTATATTGGGATGACCTCAAATTTAGAGGCAAGAATATATAGACATAATAAAGGTTGGGAAAGAACGACGAGGATTCGGCGTCCTTTTAAAATGGTCCATTTTGAAATGTTTGAAACAAGGGTTCAAGCTCGGGAACGTGAGAAATATTTCAAGAATGGATATGCTAGAGAGATTCTAAGGCAAATGTTCTGATGCCGCGGTGGCGGAATTGGTAGACGCAAGGGACTTAAAATCCCTCGGTTGAATAAGCTGTGCCGGTTCGATTCCGGCCCGCGGCATTTTTAAGTGGCGGAATTGGTAGATCTACCTGTCGGTAGACAGGCCTGCCTGCCGGCAGGCAGGCGCAAGGGACTTAAAATCCCTCGGTTGAATAAGCTGTGCCGGTTCGATTCCGGCCCCGGGCAGGTTTGTTTTAGAGTTTAGCGTCAAGCAGCATCGGGGTCACACCTAAAAATTCCGCGGTTTTTTGTTTATTTTTGCCCAGCATAGAATAAATTTTTCGAAGATACTCTTTTTCAAAATTGGCCAAAATATCCGCCCCAGCCTCGCTGCCATTGGCCAATAAAATTTCCAAAGGAAGTGACTTGATTATGTTACTGGCTGGTTTGGTCAAGAGAACAAGTCGTTCGATTAAACCTTCGAGCTCAATGGTGTTTCCTGGCCAGGAATAATTGGCTAACAGTTCAATGGTTTTTTTGTCAAAAGTCACTTTTTCCCCGTAGTGATGGTTAAATTTCTCCAGGAAATTTTCTATCAAAAGAGGGAGGTCTAAATATCTCTCCCTAAGTGGTGGGAGTTCCAGCTTGATTTCGGCTTGATTCTTTTTGCTGTCAGATTCTTCCAAAAAAATGAGCCGTGCTTCAAGTTTGATCTCATCATTCGTTTGGCCTTGGCGAGAAAATTTGCCAAGCTTGATGGCTGCTTGAGCTTCTTGGGGCAGGGCCGCGGCATTATTGATAACCAAGGTCCCAGCGGCTGCTTCTTCAAAAAGTCCTGTCTTTGACTTAAAGTCAGCTGTTGTTGAGCCGCGCTCCCAGCCAAAAAGAGCGTTAATTATTTGGTTTTTTGTCAAAGAGGGTGAGATAGAAAAAATTTTAAATGGTTCTTTGGCTCGTCCGCTTTGTTCATGAATAGTTTTTGCGATAAGTTCTTTTTCTGTCCCAGCCTCGCCAATGATCAAAACTTTTTGTTCGTCCTTGATAGTTTTGACAGTCTCGACAATTTTTACAATGGCTTCGGCTTGGCCGACCAGGACCGCGTTTTTTTGGCTGGCTTTTTTTTGGGCAGCCAGTCCCTCGGCCACTAATGATTTTCGCCTTAGTGTTTGCTCGGTTATGTTGAGCAGGTGGTCAACGTCAAAAGGTTTGACAATATAATCGTGGGCCCCAAGCTTGACTGCCTCGCTGGCTTTTTCTACTTCATTGACCGCGGTTACCATGATGACCTCAAGAGAGCTGTCTATTTCTTTAAGCCTTTTGAGGGTTTCCAAGCCATTCATGCCAGGCATGCGGAAATCAAGAAAAACTAAATTGATTTTTTGGGCTGAAGCAGCCTTAAGTCCTGCTTCACCAGAAGCAGCTGTTATAACCTTGTATTTTCCCTCAAGCACCAGAGAGAAAGATTCGCGAATTGATGGTTCGTCGTCAATGACAAGAATGTTAGACATGCGCGAATCTATCAATAATTAAAAGGGCTTGTCGGCGCAATTCAGGGTCCCCTAATATCCCACGAGAGATAGTCTCGATCATGGCCTTGGCCCCTTTGGCAGCTACCAATGATGGCCCAAATTCCGCGGCAATAGCCATTTTTACGATGCGGTTAATTGCTTGCTCAATGGTTTCATCCTGACGTAGCTCATTGGCCAAGCCCTTTTCAAAAAGGTCTATCTTTTCTTTGTCAGAATTACCTAATTCTTCATTAAAGTTTTTATCTAAGATAATTGGGAGAAAATCTCGCGTTGGGACCCACTCTTTTTTTCGTTCCTCACCACAAAACTCCAGGCCTTGTCCAATCATTTGAACCACCCCCCCTATCAATAGTTAAGCAATCTTATTACCAGGATAAACAGGACTTTTAGCACAAATCATTGTGCATTTAAATGATTTGTGCTCATTTTTATGTGCGATCTAACCTTAGTTTTTTTTCAAGGTTTATGAGAGTGTTCCTGTGCATTCCGAGCATTTTGGCGGCTTGGCCTTTTTTGCCGCCAGTTTTTTCTAAAGCTCGCGCAATAAACTTAGCCTCAAACTTCTTGACGGCATTATAGAACTTTGTCTCTTCTGGGTCAAGGCCAGGGCCCGTCTCTCCTTTAATTTCGGCGGGGACACGTTCCGGCCCAATTTGATCGCCTTTGTTTAAAACGACTAGGCGTTCAATTAAATTTTCAAGCTCGCGAATATTACCCGGCCAATCATAGTTCATGAAAAGTTGGATAACGTTTTTTTTGAACCCTTTGATCTTTTTGCCAAAGTTGCGGCAGTGCCGGTCAAGAAAATGGTTGGCTAAAAGGGGAATATCTTCTTTTCTCTCTCGCAGAGGGGGGAGGTGGATAGGGATGACATTAAGGCGATAGAATAAATCTTCTCTGAACTTGTATTTTTTTATGGCAGAGCGCAGATCAGAATTGGTGGCAGAGATGATCCTGACATCAATTGATGAGGTGTAGCCAGCCCCGATACGTTCGATCTCTTTTTGCTGAATAGTCCGCAACAGTTTGGCTTGCATCGGGAGTGGCATTGAACCAACTTCGTCAAGAAGAATGGTCCCGCCATTGGCGATTTCAAACTTGCCGATTTGGCGTTCTGTGGCCCCGGTAAAGGAGCCCCGCTCATGGCCAAAGAGCTCTGACTCGATCAGGTTTTCTGGGATAGCGCCGCAGTTGACCGGGACAAAAAGCTTGTCAGCCCTGGCGCTGAGGTTATGGATAGCGTGGGCGACCAGCTCTTTGCCGGTCCCTGATTCCCCGGTGATCAAGATGGTCGCATTGCTCTTGGCTACATCTTCAATAGTTTTAAAGATATCGCGCATTAGCTGGCTTTTGCCGATGATTTTTTCAAATTGGTACTCTTGGTCAATCAATTTGCGCAGGGAAGAATTTTCGAGAAATAAGGTCCTTTTCTCAAAGGCCTTAGCGATTTGTTCAGCTAAGACCTCAACATCAAAGGGCTTAGAAATATAGTCATAGGCTCCACGGCGAATTGCCTCGACTGCTTTTTTGACCATGACAACTGCCGTAACCATAATAATCTCAATTGATTCATCAATTTTTTTAATAATTTTAAGGATTTCAAGGCCGTCGATCTCTGGCATGCGGATATCAAGCAAAATGACATCAATGGGGCTGCGCTTTACGATTTCAATAGCTTGTTTGCCTGATTTAGCTTGAAAGACATTGTATTTGTCTTGCAAGATGATTTTAATTGAATCACGAAGGCTCTTTTCATCATCAACAATTAGAATATTACCGTTTTTATTTTCTGTTTTGTTTTTCTTAGTCATTTGTTCAACCTATTTTCAGCTATTGGAATATTTAGTTCTTTGCGATAGTAGGCTACAGTTCGCCGGTCGATCTTTGCCCCATAGCCCTTCATCTTCTCGGTCAATTGTGAATCAGAAAGCGGCTCTTTTTTGTTTTCCTCATCAATTATTTGCAAAAGCAAGGCTTTAGTCCTGGGCACAGTTAATCCCTTGGGACCCCTTGGGCATAAGAACTTCAAAGGAAAGAGCCCTTGCGGGGTCTGGATATATTTAGCCGAAACTGTCCTGGAGATGGTTGATGGATGCAGCCCAAACTCATCCGCCAGGCTCTTTTGGTGCAATGGTATTAGCCAGGTGATCCCTTGCTTTAAAAACTTTTCCTGGACCCCAACTATTTTTCGCGCGATTTTTTCTAAAGTTTCACTTCTTTTGGCATAGTCCTCAATTAGGTTTTTCGCGTTTTTGAGTTTTTCTTTGATAAATTCTTTGGTTTTTTGATCAGCCTTTGGGTCGTCCAGCATTTTTAAATATTGTTTAGAGACCGAAATTTTTGGGCCATAATTTGTTTCAAGATTGATTAGTTTAAATCCATTGGCTGATTCCTCGATCGCAAAAGAGGGGATGACGTGCTTGATCTCGTCGCTAAATGAGGAGGCTGGATTAGGATGAAGGTTGTTCTTGATGAAGCCGGCAATTTGCCTGACCCCGGCAACGCTTATCTTAAGGCTTTGGGCGACCCGGTCAAAATTTTCAGAAGCTAAGTCCTCAAGGTGTTTCTCGATTGCTTGGCCCATTATTTCTTGCAGGGCTTTGTTTTCAAAATTATGTTCAGCTAATTGGATCAAGAGGCACTCTTTTAGGTCGCAGGCGCCGACCCCGTCCGGCTCAAAGGTTTGCACAATTTTCAGGATTTTATCAACTGTTGGCCTGGAGATGGAAAATTTTGCCATTATTTTGTCCCGGAGCCTTGGGTAGTTGATCACATAGCCAAAGTCATCAATGTTTTCAATGATGATTTTAGCGACCTTAAAATCGCGCTCATCAAGATCTTCTAGCTCAAGCTGCTCAAGCAGGTATTCTTCAAGAGTTTTTTTGACATTACCGAGGTTTTCCAGTCCCGGGAGCTCAGCAAAGTCGATTTCTTTTTTTATTTTCTTGTCTGAGCAAAGGTAGCGCATGAATTCAACATATTCGTCCTGGCGCTGGACCTCCAGAACTGGGTTTTCTTCTGATTCTTTGCTGATCTGGGCAACCAAATCTATATACGGTAGGCTTAAAACATTGAGCATCTGGAAGAGTCGAGGGGAGAGGAGCATTTCCAGGGTTTGTTTCAGGTCGGGTTGAAGGGATAAATTGATCATGCTATAATTATAACATAATCGCCGCGGGGTGGAGCAGTCTGGTAGCTCGTCAGGCTCATAACCTGAAGGCCGTAGGTTCAAATCCTACCCCCGCTAGA
>JBDRMQ010000141.1:0-8852 GCA_043811955.1 bacterium
AAAATTCATTAGAATAGCTTTTCGTCTTCTGTAGCCGCCGTGGACTAGAACCCCAAAGTCGCCGATCTCTTGCGGGATTTCGTGGAAAACAACAGCTATAGTGGTTGTGATCCCCAATGGAATGCTTACTAGATAAGTTCCAGCAATAACCATGCCGTCGATAAAGTTGTGCAGGGCGTCGCCAATTAAATTCATGGTAGCAATGGGGTGGGGATGCTCCTTGCAAGTGGTGATGTGACAGTGGCGCCAGGCAATTAATTTTTCTAAAACAAAGAAAAGTAATATCCCGCCTAGAATATAGACAGCTAATGTTGGGGTAAACCCAAACTCTTCGCTGGCTTCGGGCAAGAGGTGAAAGAAGGCGCCGCCAAGTAGGGCGCCGGCTGAGAGGCTAACCAGGTAATTAATAATCTTTTGCAGAAAGTCTCGATTAATGGCAATGGTGATCACTCCGACAAGGGAGATTAAACTGATTATGAAGACAGAGGCTAATGTGTAGAGCCAGACCATGTTACGTTCCTCCTTTTTCGTGATGTAATAATGCTGCGACTGCTGCAGTGATTGGGATGCAGAGGACAAGGCCAATGCTGCCAGCCAAGGCGCGGATGATCTCGGTGGCAATCATTTCTAAATTAATTATTTTGGCAAAAGAGACATTGTTGGCCACCATTAGTAATAATAATGGAAGAGAAGCTCCTGTATAAGCTAATATTAATGTATTAGACATGGTCCCCATCACATCCCGGCCAACATTCATCCCAGCTTTGAATAAGTTTTGGAAGTTTGCCTTTGGATGAACTTTATGGATCTCGTCAATACTTGAAGCAATTGACATGCCCACATCCATCACTGCACCCAGCGCGCCGATTAAAATGCTGCCAAAAAGCAGCCCTTGATAATTGATTTTTACCTCCATCGAGTAAAGCAATATTTTGGCTTCTTCAGAGCTCAGCCCTGACAGGTGGACCATTTTGCCAACAAACAAGGCGATCAAACCAGCGATGGCAACGCCGACTAAGGTGCCGATCGAAGCGCTGATGGTTTTAACTGTCTTGCCACCAATGATCCGAAAAGAGAGCAAAGAGACAATCCCAGAAATAACAATTGCCACAAGTAGGGGGTTAAAGCCCCATAAGGTTAGGGGGAAAAGAACGAGAAATATTAGACCAATTGTTAGTAGCAAGCTTAGGAGTGACCTTAACCCTTTTATTCCGCCGATTACTATTAATAACAGGGCGTAGAAAAAAGCGAGCCAGTAAAGGGGGGTAGATCTGGAATAGTCAGCAATATTAAAAATTGGGCTGCCGTCTGGGCTCTCTGCTTTGCTGGGTGCTTCATCAACATAGAGCATTACTTTGTCCCCAGCTTTTAGGATCATGTCCCCCCCCATCATGCTTGAGGTAATGTGTTCTATTTCAACGAGTCCCCCTTTAAATTTTCCCGAGAGGATTTTAATGGTTGCTAGTTGAGTCTCTTGATCAAATTGAGAAACAGAGAGCGTTTTGCCTTTGACATATTGAGGCTGGGGAAATTCGTTGCCAAAGCTGGCACTGGCTAGAATAAGCAGGAGAAAGGCAAGTGTAAAAAATCTTAAACATCTCATTTAGGTGAGTTAAGTTTATCATATTAAAAGAGATTGACAATGGCTTGGCTTAGGCGTATTATGTGCATATGCACACTTATGGGGGTGTGGTATTAGGGATCAGGTACTGGAGGGATAATAAATGTCACCAAGGCCGAGAAGAAGAAGATTTTGTCAGCCATTTGATGGGGTGAGTTTTTATAAGCCGGCAGGGGTTCCTATGGCAGGCTTAGAAATTGCTGATTTAGGCGAGGATGAGCTTGAGGCTATGCGCTTGTGTGATCTGGAAGATTTAGACCAGGAGGCAGCAGCCAAAAGAATGAAGATTTCGCGCGGAACAATCCAGCGTCTTTTATATTCCGGCCGTAAAAAGATTATTGATGCGTTTGTAACTTTCAAAGCAATTAAAGTTTCCGGAGGTGAACATATCTTGCCGCCGCCGGTGGCGCAGGGTCCCAGGTGGGGGGCGAAGATGAGGAATAGGTTTAGAGGAGGTTGATATTTATGCGGATTTGTTTGCCGGTCCAGGAATACGATGGGCTTAAGTCGGAAATTTCTGATCATTTTGGTCTGGCGCCGCTTTTTTTAATTTATGACGAAGCAAGCGGATCACAGGAGAAGGTGCTTAATTCTGACCAAGGCCATGGGCCTGACCAGTGCAAACCCTTGGAGGACTTAAAAATTAAGCCGTATAATTGCGTAATTTGTAAAGCCATTGGGGAAAGGGCTTGGAAGAGATTGCACCTGAGGGGAATTAAAGTTTTGGAGACGACGGCTAAAACAGTTGAACAGGCAATTGCTAATTTTAAAGCTGGTGGGCGCAGAGAGATTTCTTTTTGTCAAAATTGTAAAAAAAGAAAGGCCGATTAATTATTTAAGAGGAGGTGAGAAATATGCCTGGATTTGATGGGTCAGGACCAAGAAGCGAGGGACCAGGCACCGGAAGGGGTGCTGGTGGTTGTGTTTCTAGAGGGCAAGGGAGAGGTTTTGGTTGGGGGAGAGGACAAAGACAAGGACGAGGTCGGGGTTGTGGTCGTGGTTGGTGGGGGAGAGTTGGGGATTTTTTTGAAAGGAGAAAAGATGATGAAAATCGCGATATCGACCGATAAAGGTCAGGTATCGGCGCATTTTGGCCGGTGCCCTGAGTTTACAATAGTTGAGGTTAACAACAACGTCGTTTCTAAAGAATTGATCCCTAACCCAGGGCACCATCCCGGCTTCCTGCCCAAATTTTTAAAAGAAAACGGCGTAGGAGTAATTATTGCTGGGGGGATGGGACAGAGGGCTCAGGCACTTTTTGCTGAGCAACAGATAAAAACAGTTGTGGGAGTGGCAGGCCGTGTAGCTGATGTTGTTAATGATTACCTGACTGGCTCAATAAAAGGTGGGCAATCACTGTGTCAACCTGGAGATGGCAAAGGGTATGGCGTTCAAAAAAGTGAATGTAATCATGATCATGAAGAGGAGGGAAACAAATGAAGCTTTGTATAACCGCAAAAGGAAATAATTTAGAGGCTGAAATTGATCCGCGTTTTGGTCGCTGTACTTACTTTATTATAGTAGATACTGAAACGTTAGAGTTTAAAGCTATGGAAAACCCAAATGAGGTAGCCTCTGGTGGAGCTGGAGTTCAATCTGGACAATTGATTGCCGGCGAAAAGGTTGCTGCAGTAGTGACTGGCAATGTTGGTCCTAATGCTTATCAGACTCTCTCTTCGCTAAACGTTAAAATTTATGTTGGGGCAAGTGGCTTGGTTAAGGAAGCCATAGAAGCCTTTAAACAGGGAAAACTAAAGCAAGCCCAAGATTCAACTGTGCCCAAAGATTCTGGGAAATAAACAAGAATAAAATGCTAGAGCGCAAAGAGCTTTATAAAAAATATGGCTATGACCAGGACGCTGGTCGTAATTTTATTTTAGAAAAGGCTTTGCCTTTGCAAGAACCTGTTCTTGAGATCGGCACAGGCAAGGGGCACATGACAGCTTTGTTGGCAAAACATGCCAGGAAAGTTTTGGCTGTAGATAAAACTGCAGAGGAGCAAGAACTAGCACGGCTCAATGTTGCGGCTGAAATAATTAGGGTTTGCCGCAAAAAAATTGTTATTGCTGATTTTAATCAAGAAGGCTTTAAGGCTATTAGAAAGGTTCACCATGCTGAGGGGCGCGAGCACGAAGAGTGCTCTGGCGACTTTTCTATTGTTGGTAAATTTTTGGAAGACAAAGGATTTTGTGTGACAAAACATAATGGTTTTTGCCAGGAAGTTTATGTTGGGGGAAAATAAATGATTATTACTGTTGCCTCAGGCAAAGGGGGGACTGGCAAGACCTTAATTTCAACCTCGCTGGCGCTCTCGTTGGGTGAGAATGTCCAATTTTTGGATTGTGATGTTGAAGAACCGAATTCCCAAATATTTCTTAAGCCAGAAATAAAGGGAAGTGAGAAAGTTTATGCCCTGGTTCCGGAAGTTGACTACGATAGCTGTGACTTTTGCGGCCACTGTGTCGAAGTTTGTGAATTTAATGCCTTGGTAGTGGCTAAAGAGAAAGTTTTAGTCTTTCCCCAGCTTTGCCACAGCTGCTCTGCTTGTTCGGCTTTGTGCCCTAAACAGGCTATTAAAGAAGTTCCTCGCGAAATTGGTCAGATAAGCTGTGGGACACACAAAAATATTGATTTTATTTCTGGTTTGCTTAATGTTGGTGAGGCCAAGCCTGTCCCTTTAATTGCTAAAGTTAAAGAAAAAATTGATAAAAATAAAACGGTTGTTATTGATGCCTCGCCAGGAACCTCTTGCCCCATGATTGAAGCTTTAAAAGGGAGCGACTATTGTATTCTAGTGACAGAGGCGACCCCTTTTGGTTTGGCCGACTTAAAACTGGCTGCGGCTGCAGTTAAGAAAATGGGGATTGAATCAGGGGTTGTTATTAATAAAGATCACAAAGAATTTTCGGGTGTTGCTGAGTTTTGCCAAGAAGCCGAACTCCCAGTTCTCTTGAAAATTCCTGAAGATATTAAAATTGCCCAAGGCTATTCTGTTGGCCATCCTTTGGTTGAAGTTATCCCAAAGTATCGAGATGAATTTAACGCAATGTTTAATAGGATAAACAAATGAAACAAATAGTGGTAATTTCTGGTAAGGGTGGGACAGGGAAAACTTCGGTTGTAGCTGCCTTAGCCTCTTTAGCAAAGAAAAAGATCTTGGTTGATTGTGATGTTGACGCAGCAGACCTTTATTTGATCTTTGAACCCAAGGTAAGGGAAGAATTTGATTTTTCTGCTTCAAAAGTTGCAATAATTGATAAAGAAAAATGTATTGAATGTAACCAATGCCGGCAGGCTTGTAGGTTTAAAGCCATTGCTCAGGATTTTGTTGTTGATCCTGTGGCTTGTGAGGGCTGCGGGCTTTGTTTTCATCTTTGTCCAGCTGAGGCAATTGATTTAAAGCTAAAATCATCTGGCTGCTACTTTGTTTCTGACACGAGGGCAGGGAGACTGGTCCATGCTCGCTTGGGAATTGCTGAGGAGAACTCTGGCCGCCTGGTTAGCTTGGTGCGCAAGAAAGCCCAAGAATTAGCAAAGAAAGAAAATTCAGATTATATCCTGCTTGATGGCTCCCCTGGAATTGGTTGTCCAGTCATTGCCTCTTTAACCGGCGTTGACTTGGCTCTGATTGTAACTGAACCAACCCTTTCTGGGGTGCATGACTTGGAAAGGGTGGTAGGGCTGACCAATCATTTCCAAACAAAAACAGCAGTTTGTATTAATAAGTATGATATTAATTTAGAAAAGACCCTTGAGATAAAAGAATATTGTGCCAAGCAAAAAATAGAAGTTGTTGGCCAGCTGCCATATAGCTCTCTCTTTAATAAAGCACAAATGAAGAGGCAAACCCTGCTTGAATATGCTGAAAAATCCGAAGTTGCCCAAGAGATTGAAAAGATATGGCAAAAGATAAGCTAACGATTAAGATTTGTTATGAGGACAGGGCTGTTTCTAAAAAATTTAAGCCTGGTTGGGGGTTTGCAGCTCTGGTTGAGTATGCTGGACACTCCATTTTGTTTGATACTGGAGATAAGCCAAAGGTTTTACTCCATAACATGAAACAGCTCAAGGTTAATCCTGCCAAAATTGGAGCTGTTTTTATTTCTCATGACCATTGGGATCATACAGGCGGGATAGAAATTATTAATAAAAATCTAATTGGTGCCAAAAGGTTTTCTAAACTGTTCCCTCATTTTTATTCTACAGGCCTAATGGGGAAAAAAATCCCCGAACAAGCTATGGTGGTTGAAACAGCAAAGGGATTAGTTGTTTTATGCGGTTGCAGCCATCCAGGAATTGTTAAGATGCTCAAAAAAGTTAAGAAAAAACTGGCAAAAGAGGTTTTACTGGTGATTGGCGGTTTTCATTTGTATAAATCAAATGAAAAAGAGATTTCTAGAATAATTAAAGATATTAAAAGGCTGGGGGTTAAGAAGGTTGCTCCTTGTCATTGTGCTGGAGATAACGCAATCAAAATGTTTGCCGAGGAATTTAAGGAAAGATTTCTTAAGGTGGGGGTGGGGAGTTGTCTTAGTTTTTAAACAGGGGAGGAAGCAAAACACAGAGCACAGGAATAAGAGCTTCCTGCGTTCTGCGCTCCGCTTTCTGCTTTTTAATTTTACCCATTCATTTTGCTCAAAACAAGGCCGGCAACTAAGGCGTTTACTAAGCCAGTCACTGTCCAAGAAAGGGTCATGGCGAGTGAGACTTGGAAGCTGCAATAAGTGATGAACATCCCGGGGATGGTGGCGACTAGAAAGACTCCAAAGGCAAAGCTGACAGCTTTATTGCCGCTCAGAGACCCCTTAATCTTATCCCAAACGTAAGCCAGGGCTAATCCAAGCACGAAGGGATGAGCAAAGAAGAGCATCATTAGGGGATCTTCCCAAGGTCTGAACATAGCGACGTTTTTATATTCAGCCATCAGGGTTGGGATCGCTTTGCCCATCAGCATAGAAACAGCCATGCCAACAACGCTCATTAAAAATCCGGCAACTAATCCAGGTAAAATAACCTTTTTCACGTGTCACCTCCTTCTGGAAAAGATTGTGGTGAAATTTTATACCTTATATGTTGGAAGGTCAACTCTTTTTTAGGTAAGTTTTCCTTGTTTTTGTTATAATTATTGTGAGTTTTATGAATAACTATAAATTTAAGCTGCAACTCTCAGTTAGAGATTATGAGTGCGATCTTCAAGGTATTGTAAATAATGCTGTTTATCAGAATTATTTGGAACATGCGCGGCATGAATATTTAAAAAACGTTGGGATTAACTTTGCTAAGCTGACAGAGAAGGGGATCAACTTAGTTGTAATTCGTGTTGAGCTGGATTATAAGCGCCCGCTCAAGAGCGGCGACGAATTTGTTGTTGGGGTTAACTTTGCCAGGGAATCCAGGTTGAAGTTTGCTTTTTATCAAGATATCTATCGCTTGCCAGATGAAACCTTGGTCTTAAAAGGCAAAGTGATTGGGACCTCTTTGAATAGACAAGGGAGGCCTGAGGTGGCTAATGAGATTAGCGGGTTGTTTTGATGGTCTTAGCGTTTCCTTTGCCTCTCCAAAGTCGGGGCGAGGATGGATAAAGGAGGAAAATTCTTAAAAATGAAGAAAAGTTTAGTAGCATTACTAATCGTTGGTTTACTGTGTCTTGCGTCTTGGTCAATGATTGACAGTTATTTTTTTAAGTTGAAAGGAGAGATAATTTCAATTTCTGCCACCGCGGTACAAAATAGTTTCAGCTCTTCCATAAACTATTCAATGAAAATCAAGATTATTGACATTTTGCCCAATAAAAATGCCTTGGCAGCAGATATTGGCAGGGCTAAGTCCAGGTTTAAAGGAACTATTGATGTTCAAACTGTTCGTTCAATAAATAATTTTGATGTGAGTCGGCTAAAGTCAGGGGATATTATAATTGGTGATTTTGAGCAAATGGAGGTAGAGATGCACCCGGCTGGGGGCTATCGTATTACTAATTCACTAAACGTAGAGAAAAAAGCGGGGGGCTTTTTTATCATAGATGTACTCTTGGCCCCTTTTGTGTTTTTAAAGAAGCTGATTTTTGGGGGTTGATGGCTAGGATATGAGAAAGTTTACTAGGGATGCTTAGGTACCATTTTAGCAAATCAATCAAACTGACCCTCTCCATCAAAGTTTCTTTAATAATTCTCGAAAGATGAAGCAAGGATCTCTTGTAGCGGCTCTGGAATTTAATATAACAAAGCAAGAGATAGTAGAGCATAGCTTACGCTGAGATTTTGCTTAATCCACTTGTAAAACAATTCTGCCTGCCAGCGTTCCTTGTATAGTTTGGTAATCGTAAAAGGCGAAAGCGTAAAGTTGTTGGTGAGGAATTCGTAAACTTTTCCGGTATCCTGGTCTTTGTAAACTACCAAACGCAAATCATCAGGATATTTTGGGCTGGTGTAGTAGCCGGTCAACCTGATAATTTTATCGGCCAGCAGGCCTTTTTCTGGCTGTGGCTTGTTATGCTGTCCGATTGAGGCGTATTTCATGTTATCTTTGGCCCTGGCAACAAAATAGCATCTTCTGGAAGCCAAGCCAGACAACCATTTGAAGCTGATATACTCTTTGTCAACCAAAATGATGCTGTCCGCTTGAAAGGTGTCATGAGGCAACTCCTGTGCCAATTTAGCATCATGGGTCTTTCCATATACCCGATTCAAAGTTTTGCCAAACATCTGCTCATAAATCTCATATGGACGGTTGTTGTTCGCGTCAGACATCGTGGAGCGTTTTACTTCTTTTAAGCCAAGATGATAAAGCTTATGGGATTGGGCGTTGATCCCAGCCTCAATGTCTCTTAAGCTATCTTTTTCTGTTATTTGAACGTACAGCAAACTCACAAAATGCCTCCAGCAATTAAATTCTCTAACCCGATAGTCCCCTTGATACTGATAAACCAAACTTTCAAACTCATGTCTCGGAACAAGTTTCATCAATTCATGGAACACTGTGTTATAATAACTCACTGGCGGTTCTCCTTTCAGGATAAGGGTTTTGTCAAATTCATTTTATCCTGTTTTCAAGGAAACCGCTATTTTTTTATCCCCTTAACCGGACACCAGTGATCTTCCCTGGTATAGGTTTTTTGAAAGCGGTGGCGATTATGACTCTTTTTAAATCGGACGCGGCCAAACCAATTATGATCTTTTATCAGCCTTTTGACTTGTCGATCTGAATAACCGGTCATCTTGACCAGGTACCGCTT
>JBDRMQ010000142.1:0-2262 GCA_043811955.1 bacterium
GCAGGAAGCCAGGGCGCTAGCTGACAAAAATAATAACGAGCTGGTCAGCGCCCAGAAAAGTTTAGAGGGGGCCGAGTGGAGCTACAAGAAATCTTTTTCTACTTTTCTGCCACAACTTTCTGCTACTGCCGGTATGACTGAAAACTTAACCAGTACTTCTACTACTGGAGCCAAGACATATTCATATGGTTTAAGCGCCACCCAGTATTTATTCAAGGCAACCGAAGGGCTCTACGGCATCCAATCAGCTTATGCTAATTTAGAGCAGGAAAAAGCCAGCTTAAGATCGGCCCAAGCCAGTGTTTATTATGACCTTTTTTCTGCTTACGTTAATCTTTATGTTGCCCAGGAAAACGTTAAACTCTTGGAGCAGATTTTATCCCAACGCATCGAGAACACCCGCCTTATTCAACTCCGTTATGACAGTGGTCGGGAAGATAAAGGGAACCTAATGACTACTAAGGCTGACCAAGCCGCGGCAAAACATGACTTGGCTTCGGCTAAACGCGATTTAAATTTAGCCAAATTAAAACTTGAACAGCTACTTGATGCTAAAGTTGATAAGGTTGACGAAGATTTCATGGTGGGTGAACCAGCGGCAGTTGATTTTGCCGGCTTGCTCACGGCTTCCCCCTCATACCTCACTGCCCAAAAAACCTTAGAACTAAAAGAGATTAGCCAAAAGTCCAGTTTATCCGGCTTTTTGCCCAGTGTTTCTCTTTCAGGTAGCTACCGCAGATCCGGTTCTGATTGGGGGAGCACAACCACTTCCGGCAAATCCTGGAGCCTTAATATCTCTTATCCGCTTTTTCCTGGTGGAAGCAATATTGCGGAAAAAATTATTGCTGATCTTGAGCTTGACGCAGCCAGACAAGATTTTGCCAAAAACGTTAAGGATTTGCGTTACTCTTTAGAACAAAACTACAACAGTTATGTTGATGCAGTTGAAGCGTTAAGTGTGGCCAATATTTCATTAGCTGCCAGTCGAGAGCGGGCCAAAATTACAGAGGCCAAGTATTTAAATGGCTTAACGACTTATGATGAGTGGTATCGCTTAAGTAACACTTCTATTCAGGAGCAAAAGAGTTTGCTCACCTATGAAAAGAGTGCGTTGCTAGCTGAAGCGTTGTGGCATAAGACATATGGAGGTTATATTAAATGACAAATGACAAATTAAAAATTAAAAATGAAGGAATTTATTATTTAAATAATATGCCGAAGGCATACAAACATTTGACATTTGTCATTTTTAATTTGACATTAATTGTATTACTTACTTTTTTTATTGCTTCTTGCTCTACCAAAAAAGCCGAGCCTATCAAAACAGTTAAAGTTAAACTTGGTTCGATTAAGGCCGAGATCCCCACAACTGGCATTGTCCAGCCGCGCAACCGTCTCGAGATAAAGCCGCCGGTGGCAGGCAGGATTGAAAAGGTTTTGGTCAAAGAAGGACAAAGGGTTTATAGGGGACAGGTTTTGGCAGAGATCAGCTCGTCAGATCGGGCAGCGCTACTCGATGCCGCCAGGGCCAAGGGGAGTGCTGAGCTCAAACATTGGGAAGATGTTTACAAGCCAGCTCCAATTATTGCGCCGCTCTCTGGTTTTATTATCCAGCGCGGTGTTGAGCCTGGCCAAACAGTGGCGGCTAGCGATGCTGTTCTGGTGATGGCTGATCGCTTGATTATCAAAGCCCAAGTTGACGAGACTGATATTGGCAGCGTTAAGGTTGGGCAAAGCGTAGACTTAAAACTTGATGCTTACCCGGACAATACGATTGCCGGCAAGGTTGAACACATAGCTTATGAATCAACTGTGGTTAGCAATGTTAATATTTATGAAGTTGATGTTTTGCCCGAAAGCGTTCCAGAGTATTTTCGCGCTGGCATGAGCGCTACGGTAAATTTTGTTCTTAACGAAAGGCTTGATGTGCTGACCCTGCCGATGAATGTGATTAAAAAGATAGGGAAACTTTCTTATGTTTTTATTAAGGAGGGGGAGAAATTCACCCCGAAGCAGATCACCACTGGCCTTGAGAACACCCTTAATGTTGAAGTTGACAGTGATTTAAAAAAAGGGGATGAGGTTGCAGTACCGACAGCAGAGATGATTAAAGAATTAAATGCAAAATTCCAGCACCAGCGCGGACCGCGCAACCCTTTGCAAAAACGAAATTAAATGTCACTTATCTCATTAAAAGATATTCATAAGACCTATTATATAGGTGGAAAAATTCCAGTTCATGCGCTACAAGGGGTATCCCTT
>JBDRMQ010000143.1:0-3720 GCA_043811955.1 bacterium
CCTTGACCTGCCCCAAGAAAAAAAGGGGACTGTCCCGACCGAGAGCTGGAAAAAAGAATATTTAAAACAACCCTGGTATGCGGGTGATTCAATTAACTACGCGATTGGCCAGGGGTTTGTCCAGACAACGCCGTTGCAGATAGGACTGATTTACGCGGCAATTGCTACGGGCAATATGTATCAACCATATGTTTTATCTAAGATCAGGAACAAAGAAGGTCGGACCTTATATGAAAATAAGCGCCAGGTCAGGCGCCAGCTTAATGTTTCCAAAGATGTTTTAGCTAAAATAAAGGGGGCCTTGCGCGATGTTGTTGAGCGAGGCACTGGGATTGCGGTTAGGGTTGCCGGTATTCCAGCGGCTGGTAAAACTGGAACAGCGGAGAATCCCGGCAAGGCCCATGCCTGGTTTGTTTGCTACGCGCCAATTGAGGATCCTAAGATTGCGGTAGTTGCTTTTGTGGCGCATGGTGAGCATGGAGATCGATCTTCGGCTTATGTCGCGCGGGATATATTGAAGTGGTATCAAGAGAATCGTTCTGATAAAGTTTATCCACCAAAGGTCTTTACTGAACAGTATATTATGCAAGGCAACAAAAAAGTGCCGTATTGGCGGGTGAATAGACCTAAAATTTTTTGATTTTTTGGCTGAACTACGAGATTTTTTTGATGTTGCGGTGTATAGGACCCGGTGGAATATTTGAGGAAAGTCGCAAGCAGGAGCATGAAATTCAGAAAAATTTGGCGGGGTTGGGGTTTTAAGTGTTCCTGTGTAGCTTGACAGATTGAATTTTATTTAGTATATTATATGCACTGTTATGGACTCCTGGTAGCTATAATAGTGTATAATATATATCAAAAACAGAGGTGTTAATATGGAAATTGGCGGAATATCAAGGCGCAACCGACAACTGCTGGGTATTTTGAATCGGGCGGCAAAAGGGCCATTTGACTTTAACTTTGTTGCTAATACATTAAATATTCCAATAGAAAAAGCCAAAAAGATAGTTAATTATTGGGTTAAGCGTGGCTGGCTGACTAGCGTAAAAAGAGGTCTTTATAGCACTGTTTCATTAAGCGCTGCTCGTCCAGAGTCGCAAAAAGAAGATCCTTGGCTTGTTGCCTCAACTGTTTTTAATCCTTGTTACATTGGTGGTTGGAGTGCTGGTGAGTATTTTGAACTTACTGAACAAATATTTAGTGATGTAGTTGTGTTTAGCTCCAGAAGGTTCAATAGAAGAGAAAAGGAAATACAGGGAACTGGTTATATTATCAGGACCATAAGCAAAGAACGATTTTATGGTCTAAAGCCGGTTTGGCGGGGACAAGTAAAAGTTTTTGTTTCTGATCTTGAGCGTACTATTGTTGATCTGCTTGATAATCCTGCTTTGGGCGGAGGGATCAGACATACTTTTCAAATGATAAATGAATATTTTTCTCGAAAAGACAAAAACACAAGCAATCTTATTAAATATATTAAAAAATATGGTAATCGTGTTATTTATAAACGCTTGGGATATTTATTAGAGGTTTTAGAAATAGACGCCCCAGACATTGCAGCGCAATGCAGTCAAAATAAGAGCGCTGGCTATTCAAAGTTAGATCCAACCTTGTCGGCCAAGGGAAAACATCTCCGCCGTTGGAATCTAATAATAAATGCGGACTTAAAAGGTGCGGTCTAAGTGATTGGGCGTGAAGACTTAAAAAATCAGGCGACAGAATGGGGGATCAATGAGCATGTGGCGGAAAAAAATTATGTTATTGGTTGGGTCTTGTGGGGAATTGGACAAGATAAGGATATTAGTCACAAATGGATATTTAAGGGTGGGACTTGCCTCAAAAAGTGTTATTTAGAAACCTATCGTTTTTCTGAAGATTTAGATTTTACTGTTATTCAAGAAGGCCAAATTAATTCCGATGAAGTCCAGCCAATTTTAAAGCGCATTCTTGACCGGGTTCATGACGAGTCAGGCATTAATTTTTCTCTGCGCGAGCCATTGGTCAAGAAGCGAAATTTTCCTTTTTATGCCGAAGGGCGAATTTATTATCAAGGACCAAGGCAAACTCCATCGCCTGCAAGTATAAAAATTGACTTGCTTTCTTCTGAGAAAATTGTCCATGTTCCTGTGCGCAATGGCATAGCCCATGGTTTTTCTGATGATTTGCCAAAAGCTGCTAAGGTTATGTGTTATTCGCTGGAGGAGATTTTTGCTGAAAAAATAAGGGCTATGGGGGAGAGGGGAATGCCCAGAGATCTATACGATATTATTTTTCTTTTTAGAGAAAAATTCAATAAAGAAAAGGCTGACCTTGTTAAGAAGTTATTGCTTGCCAAGTGTGAAACAAAAAACATTTCACTAACAACTTTTGAAGCAATAGCAAAATCTCCCACTCTTGATGAATTAAAAAGCGAATGGGCGAACATGTTGGCTCATCAATTGCCGGCCTTGCCTCCTTTTGAGGCGTATTGGAGTGAGCTGCCCAATCTTTTTGCCTGGCTTGAAGGCAAGTACGAGCCGCCTAAGCTTGAGCCTCTTAAAACCGCGCCAGGGGATACTTGGATATCACATCCGGTTGGTCCGACCTTAGATCTGATTAAACGCAAGCCGATCGAGGCGCTTCGTTTTGCGGCAGTTAATCATCTTTGTGTGGAGATGCGGTATCGAAAACAAGGGATGCAATTAAAGAATTATGTTATAAGGCCGTACTCATTAAGACGGAGTAGTGAAGGTAAGATAATTCTTTATGCCATGAAATTACATGAGAGACTGACTAAGGCTTTTAGAATTGATTGGATTGAAAGTATTAAACTAACAAATAATCCATTTAGGCCTGTTCATCCGATTGAGTTCCCTGAATTAGGCACAATCTACGCGCCGCAGATAACAAAAAAAAGAATGAAATATGGATAAAAAAAAGAAAGCAAAAACCAAGCCAAATTCTTCCCCCCTCCCTGCCGGAAGGGGGATAGAGCTAAACGATTTGTTCAAAAAATCGTTGGAGCTGCTCGAAAACAGCGGCCAAAATCTTTTTATCACCGGCAAGGCCGGGACCGGTAAGTCAACCTTGCTTGATTATTTTCGCGGCCAAACTAAAAAGCGGGTGGTTGTTCTGGCTCCAACCGGGGTGGCTGCTATCAATGTTCGGGGAGAGACAATCCACTCTTTCTTTGGGTTTAAACCTGACATTACCCTTGATAAGGTCCGTAAACTGGATTTTGAAAAGCGGGGAAAACCAAATATCTATAAAAAAATCGAGGCGATTGTGATAGACGAAATCTCAATGGTCCGCGCCGACCTTTTGGATTGCGTGGATAAATTTTTACGGCTTAACGGCCCGGATAAAAATCTGCCCTTTGGCGGGCTGCAAATGATCTTTTTTGGCGATCTCTACCAGCTTCCGCCGGTGGTGACCAGCCGGGAGCAACATATTTTTAAGGGTCATTATGCCAGCCCATATTTTTTCTCGGCCCGGGTCTTTCAAATCGTAAAATTTGAATACCTGGAGCTGGAGAAGGTCTACCGCCAAAAAGACGAAAAGTTCATTGCTTTGCTTAATGCCATTCGCAACAACTCGGCGACTGAAACGGAGCTGACAGCCCTTAATCAACGTTATCTACCCGATTTTGAGGCTACCGGCGATTACTCAATTTATTTGACCACTACGAACCAGATGGCCAGGGAGTTAAACGAAGTTCGGCTTAATAGCTTAAAAGGCAAG
>JBDRMQ010000144.1:0-3606 GCA_043811955.1 bacterium
AATTTCTTCATCAAATTTATCCAAATCTTCTGAGGTTAACTGAGTTGATAATGATATGTTTAAAAGATGATAGCAGTAATGTTGAGAAATAGCTGCTTTGCTAAAACCGCCCCAGTTGTTTGTTTTATTCATCCAGAGATAGATGACAATGCCAAGGTATTTGATTTGGTCGGAGATTTGGGTTTCGATTTCGGAGAGGGTTGGCATAGATTATCTTGACAATTTCTTTAACTCAGATATGCCGATGTCAATAATGGACTTTGTGATAAATAGATTGCTGACCTCATATAAGTCATACATCGCTTTTTCAGCACTTTCCAAGTTTATGTGTTTTCTTCTGTAAGCCAGCACTATGATCCCAACAGAACCATGGGGTTCTAACCCAACTTCCAAAGATGCTTCCCGAGCATCAAGATCATCGGTAAGAAACAACTTTTTATCTAATTTTTGGCAAAGAGAGATTGCTTGCAGTTCTCCAAGATCCAAATTATACTTCTCGAGCTTTCCAATCGGCTGGGGAGAAATCCGGTTTTTTTCAACGTTTTTAGCTTTATCAATTTTTTCCTTCAGAGAAGCATCGGAAGCGGAAACCTCTGAATAGACTTCCTCAGGAATATAAATTTTGGGAAAAACATCGAGAAGATCAAATTTGCTTATCTGCGCCAGATGAATAAGCGGGCCAGAATCGCTGACTGCCTCATCAGACATGCTGCAATCCCCATCTTACATCTTCCAAAACAATCTTTTTTTGCTTTTCTGCCAATCGCACATTATCAATGCCTGCGAGTTTAATGGCTTCTTTGCGTGAAATTTTTTTATGAAGATACCTATCGAGCACCATTTCTTTCCACAGTTTAGTTATACCTATTTTTATAGCCTGAGCCATCAATTCCGTGGTTTCGATCTTTTTTACTTTTGAGAGTTCTTCAATTTCTTTGGCAAGCACATCTTTCATAAAATTCCACCCTCTTTTTATTGACAGATATCCTGTGTATAAAGATACTTATCGTGTTCAAGAGACAATGTCTCCTCGCTTTCAAAAAGATCAAAAATCTTATCTATCGATTGTTTATCAGTCATATTACTACCTATTTTACCATCAAGGCGTCAAACCCGCAATCAAATTCTCCGCGTCCGCTGCGTTTTGAATGAGCTCTTCTGCTTGAGCTGCTTCCAGCACAAATATTTCACCATTAACCTCGCCGGCAACTAGATCAATACCTTCGTCAAACCTTAAAACCTGAGCGCGAAAAGCTTCTTGAGCGGCAAAGGTACTTTGAACTTTGCTAAAATCGTGAAGATTAATAGGAAGCCGGCTCAGTTTTGAGGTCGTCTCAAATTGTCTCCCTTGTATCAAATTATTCCCAGTTCTCCGGAACGGCATAATTCTTACAGTAGTTGGCATTTATATCACCTCGCTTTATGTATTATATACTTCTTGCTGAAGTTTTTGCAAATGTCTATATGGATCGTAAATAGCTTCAGCTGAATTTGCCGCGGCTTTTGCAATCTCGCCCCAGTTTCTCATTAAGTGAACTTGAAAACCCAAATCCCTTAGCCTCTTGGTTGTTTCAGATTCACCACAGCCTAGCAGAAAATCTCCGCCGCCGCGACCTTCAGCTTGTATTTGTCTAAGCAAATCTTCACCACTGCCGCCATTAAATTTATCGCTCAGCATATAGCTTACTTCATCGTCATAGATAGTTACCATCCGAAGTGGCTCTCGTTTATATTCTTCATTATCATACAGCTCTTTTAAATCTTCTAATGGAAATGTTGTTGTAGGTTCGCTGGGGCCATAAGTTAAAATATGCTGCATTGCCTCGTTAATATCCCTTGTAAATCCCTGCATGGCGTTGTATTTTTTGCGTGAATCAAAGACAACCACGCGCACTTTCGCGCCGGCGTTAATAGCGGATTGGATCCAGATAGTCGCGCCCAGCACAGGATGGGATAATTTTTCATTGGGATTGGGCCGACTGCCACTGGCATCGACATAAACAACTAGGTTCGGTGTTTCAAAACCTGCTTTAGTATCATAGCCTTCCACTCTAGTTCTTCTCAATGTTGTCACTCCTGGTATTGTTGGGCCCATTTGATAGGAGAGAGGCAAATCCAGTTCAGAAACATCATGTTCTGACGGGTCCCAGAGGGCAACGCCTTCCATTACTTCTTCGCCAGCCATTTTAGGATAAAGCGGGAATTTCACTGAAAGATCACTTGCTAAATCTAAATAGTACATAATTGTTGCCTCTTTGACATTTGAGGCAATGCCAGAAGCAGTCATCATCTCTTGATATTCTTTAATAGGGCGGATTTGACCCTGGCCTGGCTCTCCCTTTTGTCTCTTGCCCAGGCCTTCCGCGGCCTTTTTTGCGGAAGCTTTTCGGCCGGGCTGCTCAGCCGGGGCTTTGGATTTAACTTCTCCATCCAATGGGATCGGAACACTCATATCCTGATCAGTCATATACTTATTGAATATTGTTGCGAATTCCTGAACTTTTTGTAAATAGTTAGATGGTCGGCTTTCACGGATTATGTTCACGACCCGATCCGCATCAGCTTCCATCTCAGCAGGAATTCCTACTTTTGGTAGAATCTCGACGTCCAACAACTTTTCATAAACCCGCATATAGATTTGCCAGAGCGGGCTTATGCCTTCGTTCTTCTCTGTTATTCTTTGATAAAGAGCTTCAACTGGCAATCCGTTCACTTCAGCAAGCGCTAAATTAATGAGAATGTCCTCGTATTGATTGGTTATATGATTAGCTTTACCTCTGTCACCGGTAATTTTAGCCGCGGCTTCCTGCAGGAGGAGAGATCTTTTAAAATCATAGGGAATCATTTTGTGGTGTCCGATTTCATGCCCCATTAAAATGATCATAAAAAGGTGAACCGCGGCCTCTGCTCTGGTCATTTCTCCGGTTTCTATTCTTTGGTCGAGCCAATTTATTATGTTTTGGGTCGCGACAGCTTTTCTCGAATCTAACTTTTCGAGTCTTTCAAGAGTTTTTGTTCTCAAATGATTGTAATGCTCCGCCTCAAATGGCCCAAACTGTTCCATGAATTTGACGAGATTGATGAATGTTTCTTTAGTGGGGATACTGAAGCCGCCGATCTCGCCACTCATTTCATGCTGGGCAAGTTCGGCTTCGTTTTCAAGCAACTTTGGACTACGCAATGCCACTTCTCCCCACAACCGCCTCGCTTGTCCCCACGCATGGACAAAACTGCGCGATCCTGCCGAAATCTCTGTTATTCTTGCTGATACTATTTTATAATTCAACATTTTTTATCTTTCCTATATTTTCTCAACCCCACCCACACCATTAAAAAAAAGGTGTAAAGACCTAAAGGCACAAGGTGTTAAGGAGTCCTGGCGGCACGGAAGCCGATATTATTGCCCCGTGCGCCCGGGTCGATGTTGAACCGGTCAGCTACACGCAGGTTGACTGCTGTAAGGAACCAGGAACCGCCGCGTACAACTTGGCTTGAGCCACTTTCTGGTCCTTTAGGATTTTCCACCACTATGCCCATGGCTGCTAAGGTTTGGTAATAATTATCTGCGTACCAATCCAGCGCCCATTCCCAGACATTCCCTGCCAT
>JBDRMQ010000145.1:0-23631 GCA_043811955.1 bacterium
TATAAAAACGTCTAAGCAAAGGTTTATTCTGGCCAATATCTGCTAAGTAATCATATAAAGGAGGCAGAAAGAAACGAATCAAAACCAGCATAGCCTTAGTCCAAATTGAGTTGTTTTCTAAAACCTTGCCAATATCATGCAAAAGTCCCAAGCGAACTAATTTGCGCTCTTCTAAATCAGGGTGCTGACGAGCAGCCTCAAGCATCTGCTCCCCTACCATGACACAATGCTTTTTTTCAAAATTAGGCAGGCGGGTAAAAAAAGACCATTCTTTCATGTTGAGATAGCTGCGAGCAAAAGTTTCATCTTGGCTGGTGTAGCGAGCAAGGCGGCTAACCCGAAATTGGCGAACACGACGCAGGAATCGCTTAAGCATCAATTGCTCGCCGCAGGGAAGCTACAAAACTTGAAACTTTTTTAAATTTCTTTTTGGCAATCAAATCAACAATAGCAGAACCAACAATTGCTCCATCAGCTATTCGGCAAGCTTCGGCTGCCTGAGCTGGTTTAGAAATACCAAAGCCAACAGCAATTGGCAGGTCAGAATACCGTCTAATCCGACCAATCACCTTACTTAGTCCTCTAGAGAGAGACTCTCTCTTCCCAGTAATACCCGTAGTTGAGATCAAATAGATAAACCCCGCTGACTTTTCTGCTATTAGTCTTATCCTCTCATCAGTACTCGTCGGGGCTACTAAAAAAATGCTGTCCACTGTCCGCTGTCCACTGGCTGCTTCTTCCGGCGGCAAATCCGGAATAATCACCCCTGCCACCCCAACCCTGACAGCTTTTGCATAGAATTTTTGCACCCCATACTTCAGCACAAGGTTGTAAGAGAGCATAAAACATATTGGAATTTGCGTTTTTTTCCTGACCTTAGCCACTAGCGCAAAAACATCAGCTAATGAAACATCATTCTTTAAAGCGCGTTGATGCGAGGCTTGAATAACCGGGCCATCAGCTAGCGGGTCAGAGAAAGGGATTCCCAATTCAATAATATCTGCACCGGATTTTTCTAAACTGTAGATTAAGTTTTCAGTGGCAGCCAGGCTTGGGTCACCAGCAGTGATAAAAGTTACAAGGACTTTTCTCTTTTGAAAAACTTGATTTATACTCGACATTAGGGCTTAGTATATCACAAAAAAATTCGCTTTTCTATTAAACAGCCATGTAGTCTGGTGATGATTTCAACTCTTGAAACGTTAAGTACAACTCACCGCACTCTTTGCGCATTACATAAAGCTGATAATTTTCATCAAGTGAGAGCCGCCTTGCGATTTCTTCGGCTAAAGTTAAATTCTTGGCCGCTAGTTCAGGCAAGATATTCTTAAAAATCTTACTTATCGGAAATTCTTTTAAAAAGTGCTCGATCAAACCTCGCTGAGCTTTATCAACATTAGAAACAGAAGATTTCTCTCCAATCATTTCAATCGCCTTCTCTGGCGACTCTTTGTAAAGCTCTAGGGCAAGGTCTCCTGCTAACTCAGGCTTAGACCTAAAAACATGAGAAATAATTGGGGTAACCATGTCTGGTGGTCCTTCGACCAAAAGCTTCGCTGCCAGAGAAAGATCATCTAAGGCCACTGCTTCAACAATCGCCGCTGCCCTCTTTAATTTACCCTCAAGCAAAGTCGCGCGCAGAACCTCGGTCAACTGATGAGCGCCATTTTTGTGGCCAATCTCTTCATAAAGGTAAAGAGCCCCTTCCTTCTCTATGCCAAAAAACCTTGATAAAAGACTGGCCCCTAAGCGAGAATTGGCATCACCACGCCACTTAAATAAGCCCTCAACAACTCTCAGCGCCCTTTTTCGATCGATTCTGTAAAGCTTAAGTAATTCAAGGACAGAATGAAAGCGATTCCCTATCTTCCAAAAGCGAACAATTCTTTTCTTGCTTAATCTGTCTGCTAATTTCCAAATCATTTGTTTCTACCTCAAAAGATTATCATAGGTTTTCCAAGAAAATTTCAGTTTATTTATAAAAACAAAAAAGTATCTGGCAATAAATTAAGCTAAAACTTCGCTAATCTCCCCGACATCTTTATCCCCTCGACCCGAAAGACAAACAACAATTGATTGTGAACGGCTCAGTTTTGGGGCGAGCTTTTTTAAATAAGCAATCGCGTGAGCAGACTCAAGGGCTGGAATAATCCCTTCGGTTTTTGATAAAAGCTTGAACCCAGCCAATGCTTGGGCATCATTAACCGCTGTGTAATCTACCCTGCCAATCGCATTCAGATAGCTATGCTCAGGCCCCACCCCAGAATAATCAAGTCCCGCCGAGATCGAATAAGTAGTTTTTATTTGGCCGGTTTTAGTTTGCAAAAGATCACTCAAGGCCCCATGCAACACACCTATTGAGCCATTAACGATAGAGGCTGCCCCATAGGCCTCCACCCCGACCATCTTAACTTTTTTATCCTCCAAAAATGGATAAAACAAGCCGATTGAATTACTCCCTCCACCAACACAGGCCACTAAATAATCAGGCAATCTTTTTTCAAGTCTCAAATGTTGGGCGCGGGCCTCGCGGCCAATCACTGACTGAAAATCTCTGACCATCATGGGATATGGATGCGG
This sequence comes from bacterium, assembly GCA_043811955.1. Lineage (GTDB taxonomy): Bacteria > Margulisbacteria > WOR-1 > O2-12-FULL-45-9 > O2-12-FULL-45-9 > JBDRMQ01. Next base: position 2,581 of record JBDRMQ010000145.1, read on the forward strand.
CCCAACACAGGAGCCTAAACAATAAAAAGTATCAGTTGGGTGGGCCATCCAATCACGCAAGGTCTCATTAACTGCGTCTTTGAGGGTTTTACTCCCTCCGCTAACAGGGACAACTTTTGTTCCCAAAAGTTTCATCCGATAAACATTAAGGGCCTGACGCCTGACATCTTCTTCACCCATATAAACTATGCATTCAAGGTTAAAGAGGGCCGCTGCAGTTGCGGTCGCCACCCCATGCTGCCCTGCCCCAGTCTCAGCAATAATCCTCTTGCGCCCCATTCTTTTTGCCAAGAGCAGTTGAGCAATAGTATTATTAATTTTATGGGCCCCAGTGTGGGTCAAATCTTCCCTTTTTAAATAAATCCGTGGACCACCAAGCTCCTTGGTCAACCTTGAGGCAAAATAAAGCGGGGTTGGCCGGCCAACATAGTGCTCAAGATAGTAATTAAGCTCTTCTTTAAACTCTGGGTCTTTCTTGATTTTTTGGTAAGCTTCTGTCAGCGCTTCAAGCGCTGGCATCAGGGTTTCGGGGACAAATCTCCCCCCAAATTCACCAAAATGGCCAGAGGCATCCGGCAAGCTTGCAAATTTCATGATGCGACTATTATATTCTAATAATTTATAGGCTTCAAGGCTGTAAACGTCGCTGCCCTCATCCCTCTACCCCTTCTGTCATCCTTCGTCTGCCTGCGGCAGTCTTTGGATGACATCTTCCCCTTATAAAGGGTAAGAATGAATTTTTGTTCGATCAAAAAAATCGTTCTCCCCCTTACCAAGGGGGAGATGTCCGAGAGAAACGAGGACAGAGGGGGTAACTTATTGCTATAATTCCCACATGAAAAAACTTTTGATTATTAGCTTAATATTATTTATTGCTAGTAGCTCTTCATTCGCCCTTTCCCCTCAGCAAATAGTAGCTAAAGTAAACGACAATTACTCAAAAATCAAAGACGCTACAGCTGACCTCACCCTGCAATACAACCTTCATCTCTTTGGCTGCACAGGGGTCAGAAAACAGACCGGGATCGGCTACTATAAACATCCAGATAAGATCAAAGCGATCATTGATAAAATCACCTATTTTGCTCAAGGGAACAAAATCCGCAAAATTGATGACCAGGGAAAAAGATTTTATGTAAAACTGATCAATGCCCCAGACATGAGCCCGGGGTTTACCCCGCAAATGATTACTCACAATTTTAACCTTTCAATTAGCGAGGAGAAAGAAGATAAAGTTGTTCTGCTGGGCTTACCAAAGCCTGGCGTCCTCAAGAATGTAAAAGAGATCTATTTTCATATTGATACCAAAGAGTATCTCCTGCGCCAGCTCGACATGGTCTTTCATAATAAAAAGCTCTCAGGCAAAATTCTTGTTGATTACGAAAAAATCAAAGGGCTCTGGGTCCCTATCGGCTTTCACGGCCAAAGTGCGGTTGAAGTCGCGGGCGGTTTGCTAGTTGGCCTAGACATTAGCCTTTCCGGAAAAAACTTTAAAATTAACACTGGCCTGCCTGACAAATTATTTGAGCCTGGTTTTTAGCCCCAGTACAGTTGCTAAGATCAGGCTTTTGTTTTATAATCATTTTAAGCGAATTTTTACGGAAGCGAGGAAGACAAATGATTTGTGAAAAATGTAAAGCTCGGCCCGCAACTATCCACATAACTAAAATTCTCAATGGAAAAAAGAACACCCGGCACTTGTGCAATGTTTGCGCCCAGGAAGAAGGCCTGATGCCAGGTCAAGCAGGCTCTCCGTTTGAGGGTTTCGGCCTGTCAGGGATGGAAGGCCTGCCTGGTTTTCTTGAATTCCCAGATATCTTTGCCTCCTTATTTAAAAGACGGCCGGCAGAAAAATTCTTTTCTGCTTTTTCAGAAGATGCCTCAAGATTACTGCAACTAGCTAGCGAAGAGGCCAAAAGACTTGGTCATGACCATGTCAGAACCGAACATCTGCTCCTTGGTATGATTAAACAAGAAGGTTTCGCAGCCAAGGTCTTGCAAAATCTTGAAGTTGACCTAGTCAATCTCTTTTCTGACGTTGAATCAATGGTCGGCCGCGGTGACGGACCAACCCCGAGCAAAATTATCCTCTCCCCTCGGGCTAAACGAGTTTTAGAGCTCGCTTACAACGCCTCAAGAGAGCTCGGATTTAACTTTGTTGGCTCAGAACACGTTTTGCTTGGAATAATCCGCGAAGGTGAAAGCATTTCTGCCCAAGCCCTGCACAAGCGAAAAGTTACTTTTGATCAAGTTGCCAAAGAGATAATCAAAGAGACTGAAAAAGCCCTGGGTGGCGCGGAAGATGCCCTTGGCCCAGAAGATGAATTTCCAGAAGATCTGCCGCCAGAAGAGCTGGGCGGGATGCCGGGCGGCATGTTTGGCAGCTTCCCTGGCCTGGCCATGGGGGCACCGCCGCGTAAACAAAAACCAGCTTTAACAACTTTTGGCCGCGATCTGACCGAGATGGCTCGCGAAGGCAAACTTGACCCGGTTATTAACCGGGAAAAAGAGCTTGACCGGGTTATTAGAATATTATCTCGCCGCACCAAAAACAATCCCGCTCTGCTGGGCGATCCTGGAGTCGGAAAAACAGCTATCATCGAAGGGTTGGCTGAAAAGATTGTCAAAGGTGAAGTTCCAGAAATTATTCGGGACAAACAAGTTATTGCCCTTGACCTTGGCGGCATGGTCGCCGGGACAAAATATCGGGGTGAGTTTGAGTCCCGGGTTAAGAAAGTTATTGAGGAAATATTGGCTAAAAAACGCCAAGTCATTCTTTTTATTGATGAGTTGCACACTTTGGTCGGGGCTGGCGGGGCTGAAGGGGCCATCGATGCCGGAAATATGCTCAAACCTGCACTTGCTCGCGGAGAGCTTCAAGTTATTGGCGCAACAACCTTGGATGAATATCGCAAAAACATTGAAAAAGACCCAGCGCTTGAGCGGCGTTTCCAACCAGTACTAGTCAATGAACCTTCGGTTGAGCTTACAATTGATATCTTAAAAGGGATCCGTCAAAAGTATGAGGAACATCACAAGGTAATGATCCCTGATGCCGCCTTAATTGCCGCGGCATCGCTGGCTGATCGCTATATTTCAGACCGCTTCCTGCCGGATAAGGCAATTGACGTCATGGACGAAGCAGCAGCCAAGGTTAGGATCCGCCTAATGCAGCCATCAAATGATGTTAAGGATCTTCTTAAACAAATCAATAAGGCAAAGCAGGAAAAGGATGAAGCCCTGACAGCCCAAAAATATGAAAAAGCAGCTGAAGCCAGGGATACCCTTGAGAATCTGGAAAAAAGACTAAAAGAACATGACGCCCAGACTAAAGAAGACCGGAATCAAGAGGGGGCTATGGTTACAGAAGACGATATTGCTGAGATTGTCTCAGACTGGACAGGGATTCCGGTCGTCAAACTTACTGCTGCAGAGACAGAAAAGCTAACTAAGATGGAAGAAGTTCTTCACCAACGGATCATTGGCCAAGACGACGCTGTCCACGCGATCTCGCAAGCTATCCGTCGGGGCCGCGCCGGGCTTAAACCACCGCAAAAACCAGTTGGCTCGTTTATTTTTGCCGGACCAACCGGGGTGGGAAAAACTGAGGTAGCTAAACGCCTAGCTGAGTTTATGTTTGGCACCCGGGATGCCTTAATCAGGATAGACATGTCAGAATACATGGAAAAACACACTGTCTCTCGCCTGCTCGGCGCCCCTCCAGGCTACGTTGGCTATGAAGAAGGGGGGAAATTAACCGAGGCTGTCCGCCGCAAACCTTATTCAGTCATTCTTTTTGATGAAATTGAAAAAGCCCACCCAGACGTCTTCAACACCCTCTTGCAAATGCTTGATGACGGCCGGCTGACTGATGCTAAGGGCCGGGTAGTTGATTTCAAAAACACTGTACTGATTATGACTTCAAATGTTGGCCAAAGAATGATTGTTGAACAAGGAGCAATTGGCTTTATGCCGCGCGAAGACCGCGAGGCAACATATGACAAGATGAAAGATACTGTGATGGAATCAATGAAGCGTGAATTTCGACCAGAATTTCTAAACAGGATTGATGAGATCATTGTCTTCCATGCTTTAACAGATAATGAGTTAAAACAAATCGCCAGCTTACTTATCTCTGAGGTCCAGAAACAGGTCAAGGGTCAAGAGATGGAACTTGAACTTACTGAAGCAGCCAAAGAGGTAATTGTTAAAGAGGGCTATGAGCCAAAGTTTGGGGCCAGACCACTGCGCCGCGCAATCCAACGCTTTATCGAAAACCCACTCTCTAATCTGTTAATAGACGGGACATTTAAGCCTGGCGACAAAATCAAGGCTGAGGCTAAAGATGGGAAGATTGTTTTTGAAAAGGTTGGGGAAATAGTTAAAACTAAGTCTGAGCCTCGGCCTAGCCCTGCTCCTGGACCTAAGGCTGAAGAGCCAACTGACGAAAAAAAGACAAAGCGTGGGCGGAAGAAGAAATAAAGTGGCCCAGTACAACCCGCAAGAAATCGAACCAAAATTGCAAAAGATTTGGGGGTCTTCAATCCCCCAAGGCCCTAACACCCAGTCCCTTCCCAAATTCTATGACTTAGTTATGTTCCCCTACCCATCCGGCAGCATCCACATGGGGCATGTTAGAAACTACACCATTGGCGACGTTATCGCTCGCTTTAAAAGAATGAAAGGCTTTAATGTCCTTCATCCAATTGGCTGGGATGCTTTTGGGATGCCAGCAGAAAATGCCGCAATAAAGAACAAAACCCACCCAGCTGATTGGACAGATAAATGCATCAAACATATGACCGGCCAAATTAAACGACTCGGTATCAGCTATGATTGGGATCGCGAAGTTACCACCTGCAAAGAAGATTATTACAAATGGACCCAGTGGATCTTTTTGAAATTTTACGAGCAGGGACTCGCCTACCGCAAAAAAGCTAATGTTAACTGGTGCCCAAAATGCCAAACAGTTTTAGCTAATGAACAAGCTAAAGAGGGCAAATGCTGGCGCTGCGATTCAGTTGTTGAAAAAAAAGGGCTGGAGCAATGGTTCTTAAAAATTACTGATTACGCCGAGCGCCTCCTAGCTGATATTGAAAAGCTTACGGGCTGGCCAGAGCCGGTTAAGATTATGCAGCGCAACTGGATCGGCAAGTCCCGTGGGTCTGAGATCAACTTTCAGCTCACCGCTCACCGCTCACCGCTCACTATTTACACAACCCGCCCCGATACACTTTTCGGCGTAACTTACATGGTCCTGGCACCAGAAAACCCTCTAGTTGACGAATTAGTCAAAGGGACCAAGCATGAAGCAGCCGTTAAAAGGTTTAGAGAAAAAGTAGCTTCAGAAACACAGAGCCAGCGCGAAGAAAGTATCAGTCGAGAAGGAGTATTCACAGGGGCTTATGCCATCAACCCGGCTAACAACGAAGAAATTCCGATCTGGATTTCAGATTATGTCTTGATGGAATACGGCACCGGCGCAGTCATGGCGGTCCCTGCTCACGACCAACGCGATTTTGAATTTGCCAAAGCCAACAATTTGCCAATTAAAGTAGTAATAAAAGATGGAAACCGCGACGTTTCCGCCGAAGGCGGATCCGCCTCTGGAGGACAGTCGCAGGTTTCCGATAATCAAGCATTTACAGACCAAGGAACCATGATCAACTCCGGCGAATTTAACGGTCTGCCAAGCGCAGAAGGCTTAAAAGCAATCGGTGACAAGTTTGGTGGCTGGCAGGTTAAATTTAAACTCCGTGATTGGCTAATTTCGCGGCAAAGATACTGGGGCGCCCCCATCCCTATAATTAATTGTCCAAAATGCGGCATGGTCCCGGTGCCTTCAAGCGACCTGCCCGTTAAATTACCCAAAGACGTTAAATTTACTGGCGAAGGCGGCTCACCTTTGGCGCAAATCAAGAAATTTGTCGAGACCAAGTGCCCAAAATGCGGGGCCAAAGCAAAACGCGAAACCGACACTCTTGATACTTTCAATTGTTCTTCCTGGTATTATCTTAGATATTGCGACCCAAAAAATGACCAACAACCTTTTGCCAAAGATAAAGCTGACCAATTTATGCCAGTTGACCAATATATTGGCGGCATTGAGCATGCTATCCTACACCTGCTCTACTCTCGTTTTTTTACCAAGTTTTTGTTTGACCAAAAGCTGATTTCTGTTGATGAGCCGTTCAAAAACTTACTGACCCAGGGCATGGTGGTTAAAGACGGCGCAAAAATGAGCAAATCTAAAGGCAATGTGGTTGATCCAGATGAGATAATTAAAAAATACGGCGCTGACACAGCCCGCCTCTTCATCCTTTTTGCCGCGCCGCCTGAGAAGGAACTTGAGTGGTCAGAAAAGGGAGTTGAGGGCTGTTATAGGTTTTTAAATCGGGTGTGGAGATTGGCTCAAACAACCCTCACCCCCATACCCCCCCTCCCACTGAGAGAGGGGGAGAAAACCTCAGCCCAAGCTGGGGTGAGGGCTTTGGAGAAAAAGCTTCACCAAACCATCAAAGCTGTCACCGAAGACATCGAGCGTTTCTCGTTCAATACCGCTATTGCCAGAATGATGGAGCTAACAAATGAATTGTCAAAAGCAGAAGGGGCCCTCTCTCTAGAATCACTTTTAATCATCTTGGCACCCTTTGCCCCCCACATCACGGAAGAACTTTGGATCAAACTTGGGAATAAAGGAAGCGTGCACCAGCAAGACTGGCCAACCTTTGATCCGGAGCTGATCAAAGAAAGCGAGCTAAATATCGTGGTGCAGGTTAATGGCCGGGTGCGTGATAATATTACAGTTCCAGCAGATGCTGACCAGGAAACTATAAAAGCAAAAGCCCTGGCCAATGAAAAGGCTCAGAAATTCATCGCCGGCAAAACCATCGTTAAAACCATTGTGGTACCAAATAAACTAGTTAATATCGTTGTCAAATAAATCCCTAACCCCTAGTCCCTAGTACCCAGCACCTGCTATAATGAATAAATGGACTACGAACAAACCTTAAAAGAAAAAATCTTGCCCAATGTACGCAAACCAGCCCGCTATATAGGAAACGAGCTCCACTCTGTCCACAAAGACTGGGAGAAAACACCGATCAAAGTTGCCCTTTCCTATCCAGACACTTACGAGATCGGCATGTCCAATTTAGGCATCCAAATCCTTTACCATATATTAAACCAACAAGAAGATATTCTAGCTGAACGCGTCTTCGCCCCCTGGCCAGACATGGAAGAACAACTCATAGCTCATAGCTCACAGCTCACAGCCCTGGAATCTTTCCGTCCGATCTCAGACTTTAACCTCATCGGCTTTGGCATTGGCCATGAGTTAACCTACACCAACCTAATTAATATGCTGCATCTGGGAGGGATCCCTATTTATGCCAAGGATCGCACAGACAAAGATCCACTGATCATGGCCGGAGGCCCTTGCACCTATAATCCAGAACCAATTGCTGATTTTATTGATTTTTTTGTCATTGGCGAGGGGGAAGAAGTAATTCTGGAAATTATCGATGTCTTGCGCAACTCCTCCCTCATGCATCATAACCCACACCCCTCACCTCGCACCTCACAGCTGACAGCCCTATCAAAAATTGATGGCGTCTACGTTCCCGGCATCAGCCAAACTGTCAAAAAACGCTACATAAAAGACCTGACCACTGTCCCTTGTCCACTCTCCCCCATTGTCCCCTTTCTCGAAGCTGTCCACGATCGGGCAGTGATCGAGATTATGCGGGGCTGCAAATGGGGCTGCAAATTTTGCCAGGCTGGCTGGACCGGCCGACCGGTGCGCACTAAAAAGATAGAAACATTGATCGAGCAAGCTGACACTATCCTGAAAAATACCGGCTATAGCGAACTCTCCCTGGTTTCGCTCTCAACCTCGGATTATCCTCAAATAGAAGAGCTGGCAAAGACTCTGGCAAAAAAATACGCGCCAAAAAAAATCAACATTGCCCTCCCCTCCATGAGAACCAACACTTTTTCAGTCTGCTTGGCTAAAGAGGTCTCCCGCGTGCGCCCCTCTGGCATTACCATTGCCCCAGAAGCAGGAACACAAAGACTCCGCGATGTTATTGGCAAGAACATGACAGAAACAGATATCCTTGATGGGGTTAAGGCTGCCTTTGACGGTGGGATTGAGTCAATTAAACTTTATTTTATGGTTGGTCTGCCAACTGAAACAGATGAAGACATTTTGGCCATCTGCCAGTTAGCCCAAAGGATATTAGATCTTGGCCGCTCAATTACTAAAAGGGCTAAAGTAACAGTTAATCTTTCAACCTTTATCCCAAAACCCCACACCCCACTCGAGAGAGAGAGGCAAATCTCTATTGAAGAAACTATTGAAAAACACAATCTAATCAAAAAGAATATCAACAATAAAAGAATTGAAATTCGCTGGCATCAGGCTGAATCAAGCTTTCTCGAAGGGGTTTTCTCCCGCGGTGATCGCCAATTGTCAAAAGTAATCGTTAAAGCTTGGGAGCTCGGCTGCCGTCTTGATGCCTGGTATGAACATATCAAAAATGACCTTTGGCTGCAGGCTTTTAAAGAGTGCGGCATTGACCCAAATGAATACTTAAAAGCCAGGTCTCCAGAGGAAAAACTTGCTTGGGAGTATATTGATGCAAAGGGTTAAAATAAAATATACCAAAGGCGAAGCTGTTAAATTTCTCTCTCATCGTAATTTAATGAATGTCTTCTTTCGCGCGATCAGGAGAGCCGAGCTACCGATTGCTTTTTCCCAAGGTTTTAACCCACACATGAAAATTTCCTGGGGCAATGCCCTTAAAGTCGGTCAAAGCTCTGCCGGCGAAGAAGCAACCCTGCAAATTGACGGCTGGATAAAACCAGAAGAAGTTAAACTACGGCTCAACCAAACCCTGCCTAAAGGTGTTGCCATACTTGAAGCTCATGTGATATAATGACAAATATCAAATGACAAATGTCAAATGAAGGTATTGTTTCATGATTATTTTAATAATCCTTCCTTCATTTTTAATTTTTAATTTGTCATTTTTAATTTACTATGTACGCAATTATTGAAACAGGCGGTAAACAATACAAGGTCAAAGAGGGCGATGTCATTGATGTCGAACTCCTTGAGGCCAAAAAATCGTTAACCTTTGACAAGGTTTTATTCCTATCAGATGGCGAAAAAGTAGAAGTTGGCACCCCATATGTTAAGGGAGCCAAGGTTTCTGCAAAAGTTTTAGGCACAGGCAAGGATAAAAAAGTAACTACTTTTAAATATAAGAACAAAACCAACTATCATCGGACTAAAGGGCACAGGCAGCAATTTACAAAGTTAGAGATCACGGAGGTCAAACATGGCTCATAAGAAAGCTGGAAAAACTTCCAAAAACGGTAGGGATTCTGTTGGTCAAAGGCTGGGCGTAAAAGCCTCTGGCGGCGAAGAGATTTCTGCAGGTTCAATTATTATACGCCAACACGGCAGCAAGTTTTTCCCGGGTGAAAATGCAGGGATAGGTAGAGACCACACTATTTTCGCCAAAGCCAGCGGCAAAGTTGTCTTTACCGGCCGCTTTGTCAGCATCCAACCTGCTTAATAAATGGCTAAAACCCTTGTTGTCAAGATAGGCAGTTCCACCCTAACTACAAAATCCGGCAAATTAGACACCTTTAACCTAAAAAGAATTGTCAAAGAAATTTCTGAACTTAAAAAAAGCGGGCAAAAAGTAATTATTGTTTCATCTGGCGCGATTGTCTGTGGGGCAGAAAAGCTAAAGCTTGGTAAACCCAAGACAATGCCGGAGAAACAAGCAGCCGCCGCGGTCGGCCAGTCAACCCTTATGCGCCAATACGAAAAAGCTTTTGAATCGCACGGCTTGATTACCGCGCAAATCCTGATAACCAGTGACATTATTGACAGCCGCGAGCATCGCTTAAACGCCCGCAATACCTTAAACACCCTGCTTAAAGAAAGAGTTGTCCCGATTGTTAATGAAAACGACACAGTTACCACTGATGAGATCAAAATTGGGGACAATGACACGTTGGCAGCCTTAACTGCCAAGCTAATTAAGGCTGATGCTTTAATTATCCTCTCAGATGTTGATGGGTTTTATTTAAACAAAAAACTTGTTTCTGAAATAAAAGGGCTAACTGCTGAAATCAAAAAAGCTGCTGGCCATCCCGTAACCCAGCATGGCACCGGCGGAATGAAAACAAAGCTCGAGGCTTATACTATCTGCAGTAAAGCAGGAATAAAGATGCACCTTATTAATGGACGCAAAAAAGGGTTAATTAAGCAAATTGTCAGCGGCGACAAAAAGGCCGGCACTACCTTTTGGCCTAAAAAACAAAAAAGCTAAATTCTTTGGGTCAATAATTTCACAAATTTGACCAAAATTAACCACAGTGTTATAATCAAACCGTTATGGTTAAAGTCTTTCCTTTTGAAGGAATTTATTACAACAAAACCCTTTTAAAAGATTTGACCAATGTTTTTACCCCACCCTACGACGTCATCAGCCCCGCCGAGCAAGAAGCTTATTACAATGTAAACGACTTTAATTTTATCAGAATCGCCTTGGGCAAAGAATTCCCTGATGATGGACCATACAATAATAAGTATGTGCGTTCAGCCGCTTTTATGGATGGCTGGATCCGCCATCAAATCCTTTTGCGAGACAAGAAACCGGCGTTCTATATCTATGAACAACGCTTTACTATTAATAACAAAAAGTATGCCCGCATAGGTTTTATTTGCCTGATCCGCCTGGAAGATATTGGCAAAAGCAAAATCCTGCCGCACGAAGCCACCCACTCTAAGGCAAAAATCGACCGTTTAGAGATCATGAAAGCAACCTCTGCGAATTTAGAATCTATCTTTTCTTTTTACAGCGACGAAAAAAAGAAGGTCCAAAAGGTCCTTAAAACTTTTATGAAAAAAAAGCCTCTAATTAATATTACAGACAAAGATAAGATCAAACACCAAATCTGGCGGATCGACCGCAAACCTTCCCTCGCCAAGATTATGAAAGAGATGAAGGATAAAACCGTTTTTATCGCCGATGGCCATCATCGCTATGAGGCCGCGATCCGCTACCGCAATGAGCTCAAACAAAAAAACACTAAATTTTCAGAAGATGAGGTTTACAACCATGTTATGATGTACCTGACTTGTCTTGAAGATGAAGGATTGGTCGTTCTGCCCATTAATCGCGTCCTTAAAAACATTGGTTTTTTTGAAAAAGAACGGTTTGAAGCTGACCTAGCCAACTATTTTGAGATCGAACCATATCCAGCCACCAAGAAAACCGCGACCAAGGTTAGAAACAAACTGCTTAAAGATCTAGAGAAAAAAGGCCAAGCCCAACATTGTTTTGGCATGTACCTGGGCAAGAACCACTACTATCTCTTAACCCTAAAAGATGAAAATATCATGGAAAAAATGATCGAAGGAAATAGACCGCACGCCTGGAAAACACTAGACACTAATATCTTACATTATATTGTCTTTGATCGGATCCTGGGAATCGCGCATCAGCTCGAAGACAAAGTCCAATATGTTAAAGAGGCCGCAGAGACAATTGAATTAGTTGATCAAAATGAAAAAGCCCAAGCAGGCTTTCTGCTTAATTCTGTCAAAGTTGAGACAATTACTGAAATTGCCAGCGAGCTCGAAAAAATGCCCCAAAAAACCACCTACTTCTACCCAAAACTCTTGTCCGGTCTGGTAATGAATAAGATTAAGACCAGGGACAAAGTCACACTTTAAAAAACTCTGCAATCAAACTCTCGCTTGAATTAATTTTTTATATAACAGCTCATACTGATCCGTCATTTTTTCAACACTAAAGAATTCCTTAACATGTTTTCTACAATCCTGTGGTTTTATATTTTTAACATCTATAATAGCTTGTAAAAAATCTTCAAATGAATCCACGGCAAAACCATTTTTACCATTCACGATAATTTCCGGCACTGAACCCCTGTTAAATGCCACCACTGGCGTTCCACAAGCCAAAGATTCAAGCATAATCAGGCCAAATGGCTCATCCCAATCAATAGGAAACAATAAACACGACGCATTACCATATAATATTTGCTTTCTTTGATGATCGGCTAAAGATTCAAAAATAATTTGTTTATTGTCTATAAAAGGTTTTATTTCTTGGTCAAAGAATAATTCATGGGCCGGGTCTATTTTCCCCACTAGAAATAACTTCCTTTTAAGCGCAATTGCGGCTTTGACCGCAACGTCAGCCCCTTTGTTTTTACTTATATTTCCAATAAATAATAAATAGCCCTCTTTTTTGTCTCTAAATTGGAAACTATCAACATCAATACTATTATGGATATAACCAGCCAGATTAAGTTCTGACATTCTTTTAGATTGATTTTGGCTTATCGCCACAAAGACACAGGCATTCTTATAATATTCAAAAACAACATCGTTTTTTTTGATGATATCATTATGCAAAGTGGTGACCACTGGTGGCTTGGCATATTTTGCAAACGGCAAACCATAGAAGCCTGTATGATTATGAATGACATCAAATGAATCCGCGTCTTGAAACGCATAATTTGCATTGGCGAGACAAAACTCAGGCCAATCATTGCCAAACCCTAAAGCCTTTTTGAAAAATGACTTCAATCTGGCCCCTGTTTTGGAATCTCCAGATGCGTATAAAGCAACTTCATGCCCACGCTTAACCAAGCTTTCTGTCAATAAACTCACAACCAGTTCAGCCCCTCCATAATTAACAGGCGGCAAACTTAAGCAAATAGGGGCTATTTGCGCAATACGCATCTTGTTTTCCTCCACAAAGAATACATTTTTTACAGCTTATAAAATCATTATACAATAAAATACGCCACAGGCCCCACCCGCCCCCAATTATGCCGATATCGATAGGAGTTCGGAAGTGGGTGGGTAAACAGTATCAATAGGCATTAATTAACAAGAAGCATAAAATTTTATTGTCTAAATTAGCAAAAACAGTTGCATTCTGAAACAATAAACGCCATAATAATTCCAGATAGATAAAAAAGGGGGATAATAATGAAAATTTTAAAGAAATTGTTTATGGGGGGGGTCGTTTGTCTGCTTGTGCTTTCTATTACTGGTTGTGCATCCATCTTCAAAGGGGATCCTTCCATGCTAAATATTATGTCCAGCCCTGAAAAGGCCAAAGTTACAATTCTTGGCTCCCACACTGGGGAAAAAATCAAAAAAACTACCCCTTGTAGCGTTACGCTAAACAAGGGAAGTGACTATATGGTCAAAATAGAATTGGCAGGATATGAATCTGAAAACATTGTAATCAGAAGAGAAATCACGGGATGGTTCTGGGGTAATATTCTGCTCGGAGGTCTAATAGGAATGGTCATTGATGGCAGTACAAATAACATGTGGGAACACACACCAACGGTTATTAATATTGATTTAGACAAACTAACATCCTTACCTAAAACCATTGAAATTGAATACCCTGTAACACTATTGATGGAAGATGGGACAAAAGTTGTCAAAAATCTCCCAATAACTTTTCATCAAATAATTTAATCAATGAAATCTAAAAATATTTTACTAGTTTTTATTAGCTTGTTGTTTGGGATAATACCAGCACTACTACTTAGGGGATTCAAGAATAAACAGTTAAACCCTACAAGCTCACGATAGGAGTTCGCTAATGGGTGGTAAAGGCACTTAGAAAGTGTTCAAATATACGAATTGGTTTATCCAGCAATCCTATCGCCAGAATAACATATTCTCAATAACTTCTTTAATAATTCCTAGGAACTTCCTGTGGGGCTGTGTTTGTTTTAATTGCTTGATAAATTTATCCCTAGCCATTAGGAGAGTCTTGCAATCCTCACATTTATCAATACCTTTTAAGTAGGTTGCCCCACACCCTGGACACACCATTTCAGCTTCCCTGTTTTCCCCAAAATACAAATCGAAAACATCGACGCCTTGTGATAGATCAAGGTTATTCCCTATCTTCCCTGATTTATTATTGTCCACCATAATTAACGATAGTATACGCCTCGGATTCAACTACGTCGATAGGAGGGCGGGAATAAGGGGCTTAATCAGTGATCATTCAGGAAACTCATTCTCTTTCATTTTAGTAATTTGTAACGACGGTTGCTCAAGAAAACCTAAAACCTTGTTTGCATCTTCATAATATTTCCTGTCTTCAGCTGACCATTCACGACAATCAAGTAAAATCAAATCTTCTGAACCCTGTTCGCTCAGTTTTGGCGGCTCTGTAGCAATACCTATAACTTTTTCCACTTGTGGATTTTTATTTTTTGTTACACCGCAAGCAATATGAAGCATCTCCTTCCTCACTTGTCTGTATTCTTCATAGTTCTTTATCTCAGGCTTATAGAATTGCAAGAATACATATCCTTTGTTCTTATAGAAAGAGGGCATATATGAAGTAAACGTCCACATGCCTTTTTTCTGGGACGAGGCCTCTACATCAGGAAATTTATGGAAAGCTCTTAACATGTGCCTCGACAATGCCCTTCTAATAAACCTGGGTTCTTTTGCCATTTCGTGGACAGCATTTTGGTCTTTGAAAAAATCATGCTCTGTAATCAATGTCCCATCCAAAGCATGTTGACATGTCCGTTGAATCAAACCATCCCATAAATAGGACACCTCATCTTCATCCTTCTTGCGCTTATAGCTATCTGATTGAATAAATTCATGCCAAACTCCCTGATCAATCCCCAAAAAGCCATACGGCGCATTTTTATCTTTTATAAAGTGTAAATTCTCTTCTTCGTCAAAATTCCTAAAATAGTAAGCAAGGAGCTCTTCCTCCCCTGTGTACATAAGCCCCAGCAGTTTTCTTATAGCCTCTTCTTTTGCCTCTACATACGAGACAAAATCATAAAATGTGTCCAATTCTCTCAATACAATTTCAAGATTGTAACTATCAAAAATATGAACAGGATCATCATTGTCCAAATCAATAGTAAAAGGGTGCGACAAATCAATGGGGAAATCATGGGAGGAATCAGGTTCTTGTGTCCCATAACTAATACAAAGACTGCCGTTAATATTATCTTCTGAAGCATTTTTGCAAGCTTCACTTGCTCCATGAGCTACAATGATTTTGTGAATTTTCGCCCGATCTGATGGAACACTCAAGGGCAAAGAAGTTTCACCCCTTGCATCAAGGTAAATTGGTTTCCCACTTCTGATATACTTTTCGGCTCCACTTGCGGTTTTAATTTGGCTTTCAATAACTTTTTTCTTCCATCTCTGCCATGTAAATTTTAGATTCTTATCAGAGGCCTTTAGTATTAAGCTTTCACGATCAAAAAATATAAATATATTGTCATCAAATATAGCTAGGACGTCACACAGTTCTTTCCCACCTTCTTTACAAGGATTAGCATAGCTCCACAACTTAAGAAAAGTCTGGTCGCAAAGTGTCGCCAAAAGCTTTTCCGTTCGTGTTATTCCTTTAGACTTTTTTATGACCATAATATCCCCTCCTTAAGCTTTAATTTTATCACAACGTCAACGGTAAACAGTTCTATCTGAACCCCTTGACATTGGCCATACAAATTGACGCCCCCTGCTTTTGGTGAGAAAATATATGCATGGATAACAATAACAAATCTTGGTGGGATAAATGGAACGGACCAATTACAGCTTTTTTTGCTTTTATTGCTATTGTAATTTCAGTTAGTAGCTACAAAATGACTGAAAGATATTATGACTTAGCTTACCGACCATATATATCAGTCCCAGCCCCTTCAGTTGTGTCATGGTCTCCCCCACAACTAAAAATTGCTATCCCTATTAAATGCTTACAATCTCCATCAAAAATCATGGGGACTGTTATTGTAACTAGCGAAAGTGCCCCAAAAAGGCTATGGGAGAATCTTGAAATGACAAATGATTACAAAGATATGGTAATATTCCCCGATCAAACAGTATTGCTTAAAACAAACCATGATTACCCCAAGATCGGAGAATCTAAGTTTGTACAATTTCGAATTGAGTATACCACTTTAAATGACAACGAGAAACATTACGCTAATTTCGCCTTTTTATTTGACCCGCTTCGTGGCCCTTGGTCTACTTTTTCCAGTAAAGCAAATTAGTAATCTAATAGCAGCAATCTTTGGCATTTATGATATATAGTCAATTTATTATGAACTAAACCCTCCCCTCATACAGGCTCACGGCTGGGAGGCGATCAGCTGGGGTTGCTGGCAGAGGCCACCAAGAAAGTGCCCCTCTCAGTTTCACAAAGGCCCTCATAATTTCAATATTCACATTTATTGCTCGTTCGCTATTCAAAACAGAGGACAACATTGCAACCCCTTGTTCCGTAAACGCATAAGGAAGATATCTACGACCACCATAACTTGAGGTGACATTTTGGCACCTCAAGTATTCCTTTCTTGTAAGTTGAAACATAAAATCAAAAGAGAATCTTTTTTTATTTCTTTTAACTTGTCTTTTCAAATACTTAGTTTCAACTCCATAAAGCAGTGCAAGATCAAAGTCGAGCATGATTTTTTTGTCCCTGATAATACAAATCTTGTTTTCAACCACACCCGAAGGAATTAATTTGTTCATTTGCCAATCCTCCTCTCCTGAATTTATAAAAAAAGCGCCCCACTCTTGGCTGAGTGAGGCGCTTTAAAAGTTAAGCTAAAACCTTATTGGCTTCGTTAAGAGTCTGCACAAGATCTGAGACCTTCTCTGGAAAAACCATAATTGTACTGTAATCAAATTTGTCTTTTTCAACTAGTTTTGATTCTGTCAGCGTCAAATATTTATGGTTATTCTTGCTCTCTTTAACCGCCACAAAGTATGTCCGACGACCAGCCCGAACTGTTTTTTTGAACAATTCTTTGCCTCCATTACCATTTTCGCTCATTCTCATCACCTCCTTTCATTATTTAATCCCTCACACCTCATCCCTCACCCCCCATGCCCAAACCCCTAATACACCTTCTCGTAACTAATAATCCGCTCTTTAAGCCAAGACCATCTGAGCCAAGCAGCCAGCTCATCTGACATCATGTAAATTTCGCGCACACAAGTAAAAGGAAGCTGGTAAATCACCTTATACACGCAAGTCACCCCCTTTTCTATCTAATGAGCGATATTGGGTCGCCTCAGCAATATGCTGGGACTTGATATTCAGGGAACCCTCTAAGTCGGCAATTGTCCTGGCAACTTTTAAAACCTTGTCATAAGCTCGCGCGCTTAAGCCCAAGTGAACAATCGCCCCCTTTAAAATTTTTTCAGCTTCTTGATCAAGCTGACAAAATTTTCTAATTTGCTTTGGCGTCAGGTAAGCGTTAGAAAGCACGCTCCTTTTTTGCTGGATCAATCGAGCCTGGCTAACCCTTTGCCGAATGTCTTTTGAAGATTCACTTTGGGGTAAGCTTGATAATTCATCAGGTTTTAAGCGAGGGACCTCTAATTGAATATCGATCCGGTCCAGCAACGGCCCAGAGAGCTTTTTCCAATAATTTTGGACCTGGTTAGGGCTGCACGTACAACCTGACAGCCGATCATAAAGCCGGCCGCAAGGGCACGGGTTCATAGCTGCCACCATCATAAATTGGGCTGGATAAGTCAGGGTTGAGTGGGCTCGTGAAATAGTTACCTTACCATCTTCAAGCGGTTGGCGTAAAACCTCAAGGACGCGGCGGTCAAACTCTGGAAACTCATCAAGGAACAAGATGCCAAAATGAGCTAAGCTAACCTCACCTGGCCGCGGCACCCGCCCACCCCCAATTATCCCGATATCAGAGGTCGTATGGTGCGGACTGCGAAAAGGTCTTTTCGTAATTAGCGACCCTTTTTCAGAGAGCAAGCCAACAACTGAATAAAGTTTTGTTACTGCCAGGGCTTCGTCAAGAGAGAGTGGCGGCAAAATTGTGGGCAGGCGTCTGGCTAACATTGTTTTGCCAGAGCCCGGGGAACCAACCAGGAGCACGTTATGAGACCCAGCCGCCGCCACCTCCAGCGCCCGTTTAACATGCCCCTGGCCTTTAACATCAGCAAAGTCCAAGCCATAATCCGGCTCATCAGAAAAAAGAGCCTCAAGATCAATCTGGTGCGGTTTAATTAAATGCTCACCTGATAAATGATCAGCTGCCTCTTTTAGTGAAGTAACCGGTAAAACCGTTAAACCCGCGACTAAGGCCGCCTCATCAGCATTTTCCCTTGGCACCATAATCCCTTTCTTAAGGCTAGCCAAAGATAAACAAATGGAAAGGACCCCATTAATCGGGCGCACACTGCCATCAAGCGAAAGTTCCCCTAAAATAACCAAATCATCTAAATTGGCTAATTTAATTTGCTCAGAAACAATTAACTTGCCCAAAGCAATCGGCAAATCATAAAGCGGCCCCTCTTTTTTAGTGTCTGCTGGAGCTAGATTAATGGTGAAAAAACCCGGGGGGAAAAGAAAACCAGAATTCTCAAGGGCCGCCTTGACCCGATCACGGGACTCTTTAACCGCTGCATCGGGTAAGCCAACAATCGTCTGCCCTGGCAAGCCTCGACTGACATCAACTTCAACCTCAATCTTGTAAGCTTCAAGCCCTAAAACAGCAGCACTTGTCACCTTAACTAAAACCACAACCCCTCCTAATATGCCATAAAAGCATTTTTGTACAACTCTATTTTTCGCGCGCCATTTGGCTGGCGATAGATCGTCAAAACATCAAAACGGCAGTTAATCTGACTAATCTTCTTTTTATAAAGGTAAGTTCTAGCCGCGTGAATAATACTTTGACGTTTGCTTTTTCTAATCGCGCTTAGCGGGGATTGCAAACTACGAAAAGAATACGACTTCACTTCAACAAAAACCAAAGTCCCTTGGTCAAAAGCAATTAAGTCTATCTCACCTTGGTGAGAGTGAAAATTTCGCTCAAGTATTTGGTAACCAAGCCTGGTTAAGTATTGGGCTGCCAACTCTTCGCCCTTTTTGCCTAAGTCAAAACTCTCAATTCCCATGATGTAGGAATATAAGCAAGGTTATTACCAGGTTAACCAACAACTTACAACTAACAACACGCTCGCTTCGCTCTCTACAACTTTTTGTTGAATTTATTATAAATACTAATTGTTAGTTGTTTGTTGTAGTCCGCCACAGGCGGACGAGTTGTTAGTCAATAAGTGTCGCAGGTGCGACATCTGGAAAAAATTAAGGACAAGAACTAGGACAAAAACAAGGACAAGGAGAAAGAAAATCCCCCTACCTTCTATAAGCAAGCACTATAGAAAATAGGGGGGAGAAAATTAATTTAACAGATCAAATAATCCTTGGCCCATAGAAAACTTAGCAACTTTTCTGGCTTTGATCGTGATCGTTTTGCCAGTTTGAGGGTTGCGGCCTGGGCGAGCTTTTCGAGCAACTCGTCTCCAGCTGCCAAACCCAACCAAGCGAACTGCTTGACCCTTTTTTAAAGATCGGCTAATCTCTTCAAAAACAGAATCAATCACGCTCATAATTTGAGACTTAGGCAAGCTTGTCTGTTTTGAAACAGAAGCACATAGTTGTTGTTTGTTCATGTATTTCACCCCCTTTTCTTATTAACACTGCCACGGCAAACTCTTAATCTGTGTGAATTTTATCAGCGCACCTTGACCAATGTCAAGCAGAATATACAACCTAGGTCACACCTTTTTTGAGATGAATCTTTTTAAGCTCAGTTTTCATCTCCCTTAACCCTTGCCCGGACAAGGGATAAAAAGAAATAATTAATAAAGCTAAAAGAATCGCTATCAGGGGAAGCCCGGCAATCAAGGCTCTGAGCCCAATCAAGAACTCGGGGGTTTGGGTAAAAATGTAAGGGTTATATCCTGTCCAGACAAAAACCAAGCCCATACTGATCGCTTCAAGCCCAATGGCAAAGCGAGTGATAAAAGCATTAGCCCCAAAATACATCCCCTCGCGCCGGGTCCCAGTCTTGGTTTCATCTTCATCAATTACATCAGAAATAACAAGGTCAACTATCTCAATAAAACCAGAGAGGCCAATCCCCAGCAAAAAAGCAGTAAAAAGAGCTCCAGAAAAAGTTTGGACAAAAAACAAAGGGGCCAGAGAAAAAGCCAGGACAACCATGGCCAGCATAAATGACTTTTTGGCCGAGAACCGAATGACTATCTGCTGCCAAACATAGAGCATCGGGATCGCGGCTAAAAAGGCAACCGCTAAAACAGCTGCCGTGCTGTGAGCAGGCTCATCCAGTAAATATTTCATAAAAAACGGAATGGTAGCTAAAATCAACGTAAAACTATATTGAACAAAAAGGTTAGAAAAAACAAAGGTTAAAAACGACTTATTTTTTATAGTCGCTTTGAAAGAGGCTAAGAGCGGCAGTTGTTTTTCTTGGCTATATTCAAGGTGTTCTCGGCTCCCCCAAAGCGCGATCAAAAGCGAGATCGAAATAGCACAACCAAAAATAATTCCCAGTGTCCCCCACCCCCAAGTGGTAAAGATCAGCGGAGGGAAAACCACCCCTAAAACCAAACCAATCAAGCCAAAGGTCTGGCGAAAAGCATTAACTCGAGAACGCTCTTTAAAGTGGGGGAACATCTCAGGATAAAGTGACGACCAATTTAAAATAGTAATTGTGTAAAAAGCATCAAAAAGACAGATAAAAAACACAAAATAGAGAAAAAGTGGAAAAACCTGGGCTGCCTCGGTAAAAGGTGGGCGCCATAACATATAAGAGACAAAGCCAAAAGGGATCGCCCCAAAAGCAATATAGGGAATCCTCCTCCCCCATCTTGAATGAGTATGATCAGAAAGATAACCAACCAAGGGGTCATTGATCGCATTCCAAATCGCATAAATAACCATTCCAGCAGCAGCTAAATGCGGCGGGAGCTTAACTATGTCAACATAAAAGAATATAATGTAGGTAGAAAAGGCCTGATATGACAGGGCGGTCGCCACTGCCCCAAAGCTATACGCTAACTTTCTAGCAAGTTTCACTTAGAAAAAAATCCTTTCTATAGATCAATTGCCTCTGTTGGGCACTGGCCAGCAATTTCTTCGAGAT
>JBDRMQ010000146.1:0-8684 GCA_043811955.1 bacterium
GATGGGGGGCACCTTAACCAATTTTAAGACCCTTAAGAAAAATATTGCCCGCTTAAATGAGATCGAAAAAATGAAAGAAGACGGGACACTTGCCCTCTTGCCGAAAAAAGAAGTTATTTTGATTGGACGTGAACACCGCAAACTAGAGCGAGGCTTAGGCGGTATTCGTCAAATGAACTCTCTGCCAGCTGTTGTTTTTGTGGTTGATACCCAAAAAGAACAAACAGCTATTAAAGAAGCTCGAAAGCTTAAAATTCCAATTATCGGCGTTGTTGACACCAACACTGACCCAGAAGAGGTTGATTACCCTGTCCCTGGCAATGACGACGCTATCCGCTCAATAAAACTTTTGGCCAGAATATTTGCCGAAGCTGTTTTAGCTGGCCGCGAAGCCACCAAACAACTCAATCAAGCTGAAGCCGAAGGGGCAGATATCGCAGTCCCGGCTGAAGGCGAAGAGCTGGCAACTCCAGTTGAAGAGCCAGAGGAAGCGATCGTTCTTTCTGAAGAAGAAAGACTGGAAGCTATTGCCAATATTAAAATAAAAGAGGAAGAAGAGGAAGAAAAATAATGGCTATCACCCCCCAAATGGTCAAAGAACTGCGCGAAAAGACAGGCTGCGGCATGATGGACTGCAAAAAAGCACTTAATGAACACCAGGGAGATTTTGAAAAAGCAACTGACTTCCTGCGTAAAAAAGGTTTAGCTGCCGCCGCTAAGCGGGCTGATCGGGTTGCCTCGCAAGGGGTGGTTGAATCATACATCCATTTGGGAAATAAAATTGGAGTTTTAGTTGAAGTAAACAGCGAATCTGATTTTGTCGCCAGAAACGATGATTTTAATAAGTTTGTCAAAGATATT
The DNA here is from genome assembly GCA_043811955.1 of bacterium. Taxonomy (GTDB): domain Bacteria; phylum Margulisbacteria; class WOR-1; order O2-12-FULL-45-9; family O2-12-FULL-45-9; genus JBDRMQ01. The sequence goes on from JBDRMQ010000146.1 coordinate 862, forward strand.
GCTATGCAAATCGCTGCCTCTGCCCCTCTTTATATAACCAAAGAAGAGGTCCCGCAAGAAGCTTTAGATAAAGAAAAAGAAGTTCTCGAGGCTCAGGCTAAGGAATCAGGAAAACCAGCTCAGGCTATTGCTAAAATTATTGAAGGCCGGCTCTCAAAATTTTATGAAGAGATATGTTTGCTTGAGCAACCCTTTATTAGAGACCCAAAGATGAAGATCAAAGACCTTTTGGCAGACTTAGTAGCTAAGATTGGCGAGAATATCGTAATTCGAAGATTCACCAGGTACCAACTCGGCGAGCAATCGTAAAGCCTTATGGCGAAAATCATCCTCATAGACGGCAACTCCCTGGCCTATCGGGCGTTTTATGCCCTGCCTGATACCATGAAAACCACCACCGGCATTACGACCAATGCTATTTACGGCTTTACCACCATGCTGCTTAAAGTTTTAGAGGAAAAACCCGACTTTGTCGCTATAACCTTTGACCGCAAGGAACCAACCTTTAGACACAAGGAATACAAAGAGTACAAAGCTACCCGCCAAAAAGCCCCTCCTACCCTACATGAACAAATGCCATATGTCAGAGAAGTGGCAGAAGCCTTAGATATCCCTGTTTTTGAGCTAGCCGGCTATGAAGCAGACGATTTAATCGGCACACTGACTAAAGAAGCAGAAAAAGAAGGTCATGATGTTGAAATCCTAACCGGAGATCTTGATGCTCTACAACTGGTTTCTAAGAAAACCAAGGTTTTAACCCCTCGCAAAGGAATATCCGAGACAGTTTTATATGGTGAGGCTGAAGTCATCGCGCGCTACGGCATTAAACCAGATCAAGTTATTGATTTTAAAGCTTTGAAAGGTGACACCTCTGACAATATCCCAGGGGTGCCAAAAGTTGGCGATAAAACTGCTACAGCTCTGCTCCAAGAATATGGCACACTCGAGAATATTTTAAGCAATATCGATAAAATAACCAAGAAAGCCTTAAAGGAAACCCTGGCTAAAAACATTGACTTAGCCAAGCTCAGCCAAAAACTTGCCACAATCGTTACTAACGCGCCTATTGAAATTGATTTTAATAAATGTAAGCGTGACGAGATTAACTGGAGCAAAGTTGTCCCAATTTTTGAAAAGTTTGAATTCAACAGCTTGGTTAAAAAATACAGCAAGGGGCTTGAGGAATACTCCAGCGAAGCAATTGTGGAAAAAAAGCGCGACGGGCTGGCTAAGTTTAATTTTAAATGTGTTAAGGATGAAAAAGACTTAAAAGAATTAATTAAAATCCTGGAAAAAGCAGAAAGTTTTGCTTTTGATCTAGAAACAACAAGCTTAAATCCATTTGAGGCCGAGATTGTGGGCATATCTTTTTCAGTGGAGGCGAAGTCTGCGTATTATGCTCCGACCAAAAACAATCCTGATCTAGTTAAAAAGCTAACACCCCTCTTCAATTCAAAAAAGCTAAAGATCGCGCATAACGCTAAATATGATCTAGAAGTCCTCAAGGCCCAAGGCATTGAGGACCAAGGTCCCTACTTTGACACCATGGTCGCAGCTTACCTGCTTGATCCCACTTCTAACAAATACGCCCTAAAAACCCTGGCCAAACAATTTCTCGACCGCCAGATGATTAAATTAGTCGAGCTAATCGGCAAAGACGCAGAATATAATAATTTTTCTGAGGTCCCGCTTGAAGTCGCCACTGATTATGCCTGCTCTGACGCTGAGGCAACCTTTGGCCTTTATGAAATATTTAAACTAGCGCTGAAGAAACAAAACCTTGATAAATTATTCCATGAAGTTGAAATGCCTCTAATTGCAGTTTTAGTTGAGATGGAAAGTAATGGCGTAAAAGTTGATGAAAAATTACTGACAAAGATGTCTAAAGAGATTGAAGCGTCCCTCAAAGATTTAGAGGAAGATATTTATGCCATAGCCGGCGAAGTTTTTAATATTAATTCGCCCAAACAATTAAGCAAAATCCTTTTTGACAAGCTGATGCTGCCCGTGCTCAAAAAAACTAAAACCGGCGCTTCAACCAATTTTGAAGTCCTAGAAGAATTAGCCGCCCAGAAATTTGAGATTGCGGAGAAACTAATTGATTTTCGCCAGCTCTCAAAACTTAAGTCAACTTATGTTGATGTCCTCCCCACCCTGGCTGAGCCAAAGACAGGCAGGATCCACACCTCGTTTAACCAGACGATAACCGCAACCGGCAGGCTTTCGAGCTCAAACCCAAACCTGCAAAACATCCCGGCCCGTGGTGATTGGGGCAAACGCGTTAGATCAGCATTTGTCCCGGAAGAAAAAGATTGGGTCATCATTGCCGCTGATTATTCTCAAGTTGAACTACGCATCTTGGCCCATTTAAGTGATGATCCTGTCTTAAAGAAAGCTTTTCAAGACGAAAAAGACATTCACCAAGCAACAGCTGATGAGCTAGAAATATCAAGAGACGCTTCCAAAGCAGTGAACTTTGGTATTATCTATGGGATCTCCGATTTTGGTCTAGCTAAGCAATTAAAAATTAAGAGAACTGAAGCTGCTGAATTTATTGCGAAATATTTTAATAAACATCGCGGGGTCAAAGCTTTTATGGATAAAACGATTGAAGAAGCTCGCGCCAATGGTTTTGTGACAACAATGTTAGGTCGCAAACGCCCCTTGCCTGACATCAATTCCCCTAATTACGGAATTAAATCTTTTGCCGAGCGCACGGCGATCAACACTCCGGTCCAGGGCACAGCAGCAGATATGATCAAAGTCGCGATGGTTAAAACAAGTGAGAAGCTGCGAGCTATGGGGTGTGAGGGGAAAATGATTCTACAAGTGCATGACGAATTAGTATTTGAGTGCCCAAAAAATGAGATTGAAAAAATAAAAAAAATAATCGAGGAAGAGATGGTCGCTGCGCTAAAACTTTCCGTGCCGGTTAAAGTAGACATTGGGGTTGGGGAAAGCTGGGCTGGGGCTAAGTAAAATATTGATCTTCTGAAGAATGTTCTTGAATTGCTTGCCTAATTTGTTCTGTTCCCATTTCCAAATTAGCAAAAATTCTATCAGCTTTCCCATTACCAAATCTTCTGATTAGATCGGAGGATTTTCCCCGGTTTTTCATAAAATAGCTTTGGCTCATTTTAAACCCTTTTGCAAATCCTTCTAATATTGTTTTATGAAGCACTAAAAACTTATTATGGTCTTGTAAAGTCGTTGGAACTCGTCCACAAAAAACATTAAGAAAGTTCACAATTTCTCGATCAAAAACACGGTCGTCCAAAGCTGAGGACAAATCAATATTGTAAGTCGGCATCATTTCCCCTGACCTAACTACATGAATAGAACTCGACATTAATCTCTGAATATTAATGCGAATGCCTCCAAATCGATCCCCTGCCCCAATAATATATGCTTGTGCCAAAGTAATCCCTAGCGAAAAAAATAATTTCTCCAAGCGTTGTGAATTGCCAATTGTTTCCTCAAGTATGCCATTACTATTTGCGGTACATAAATCTATCCCCGACAGAAACTCTAGGTACTCACAAGTCTTACCCCTGACCACCGCATAAGTAGGAGCTCCGATTGCTCGCATTAGCATCGCACCATTCAACTCTGTGGTAGGATGCAAAAAGACATCCCCTTCATCCCGATGGACAGTGAATCTTTCCTTGTTCATTTTTTTGGCCACAAACAATCTGCCATCGGTTGTCGCTATTAACCTAGGGGGATCAACCCTTAAGCTCTCCTGAGAAAAAATCTTCGTATACCTCAAAACTAAAAAACCTTTGCTATTTTCTAATACTCGAATATTTTCAGCATCTATAGCAACAAAATCAGCAAATTCTTTTGCTTCAGCCAAGGACACAGGCTCAATAGGATCAAGAACCGTGGCCATAATTTGCCTAAGACCCCTGGATTGCAAATTTCGATTCCTAAGCCTCATTTCGGTCTTCCACATATTAGCTAAATGAGCCTTAAGACTCTGACTTTTAATTTTCAAGCTAAAGCTCCTTTTTAGAAACCTGTTTACCTGACGACTATCTATCGCTAAATTCTGCCAAAAATTTCACCCAACCCCTAATCCCTTCCCCAGTCCCAAGTCCCCAACACCTACCCCCTAGTCCCCAACCCCTAATCCCTGATATAATAACCCCATGCTCTCCAAAGAAAACCTAGAAGAAATTCTGCACACAGCTTTGCGCTCCGGCGGGGATTTTGCCGAAGTTTTCATTGAAGACGCCAATGTCACTTCCATCACCTGCGAAGATAATAAAATCGAGAAAATAGTCTCTGGCACTGAAGTTGGAGCTGGCATTAGAGTAATTAACGCTAAAGAGACAGCTTATGTTGCAAGTTCCGACACCTCTTTTGCTGCCCTGCGTGACGCTGCCCTGCAAATCTCTGAATCAATTTCCGCTGAGAAGAAAAAACATGACATTAACCTAGTCCCTAAAATTCCAGATAATCTTTTTCCTGTTAAAAAAAGACCCAATGAAATTGCTGCCACTGAAAAGACAGAAATGGTCAACCTGCTCAACAAAACCGCCCGCTCCTTTGGAAGCAATATCAAACAAGTGCTCGTGCGCTACTCTGACTCTAACCAAGGAGTAACAATTGCTAATTCCGAAGGGATCTATATCGAAGACAACCGGATCCGCACCAGATACTTTATCAATGTCATTGCTGAGAAAAACGGGATTTTGCAAACAGGCTACGAAGCCCCAGGCGGCACTGTTGGCTTTGAACTATTCGAGCAGTATCCACCAGAGGAATACGCTAGAAAGGCTGCCGAGCGCGCCCTACGCATGCTCGATGCCCCCCACGCCCCTGCTGGTAAAATGGCGGTTGTTTTAAGCTCTGAAGCTGGTGGGACATTGATTCACGAAGCTTGCGGCCATGCTCTGGAAGCTGACTTTATTATGAAAGGGACCTCAATCTTTGGCGGTAGAGTTGGCAAAAAGGTGGCTTCCGAACTCGTTACGGTAATAGACGACGGGACAATGCCCGGCCGGTTTGGCACCTATGCCTTTGACGACGAAGGAACACCTGCCCAGAAAACAGTTTTGATTGAAAACGGTATCCTTAAAGGGTTTTTAAGTGATAAATATACTGCTAAACAATTAGGCTTAACCAGCTCAGGCAACGGTCGCAGGCAGGATTTTCGCCATAAACCCCAACCCAGGATGCAAAACACCATTATTGCGCCCGGTAAAACAGATCCTGAAGAAATAATTAAGTCGATCCAAAATGGCTTGTTAGTGAAACATATGGGCGGCGGCGAAGTTAACGTTACTAATGGCGACTTTGTCTTTGACGTCACAGAAGGTTATCTAATCGAGAATGGCAAAATTAAGCATCCAGTGCGCGGCGCTATCTTAACAGGCAATGGACCAAAAGTTTTAGAAATAATCGACATGGTTGGCTCTGACCTTGGCTGGCAAACTGGCGTTTGCGGCAAATATGACCACGCCCCTGTCTCTGACGCCCAACCTACGATTAGGATCCCGGAGATTACTGTTGGGGGAAGAATGTGATGGAAACTGCGACTGTCCTCCAGAGGCCGATCCGCCTTTGGCGGAAAAAACCTGCGCTACATTTTTCAAAGCAGCCTGCCAACCCAATCGTAGCGCAGACCTTCAGGTCTGCCTTCCATCTATCTGTTGCAGGTCTTCGGCCAGAGGCCGATCCGCCTTGGGCGGAAAAGACCTGCGCTACATTTCAAACATCAACGTACCCAAATATTGGTAATCCCTATAATCTTCCACCAATCCTTTCCTAACCGGATTATAAAAAATATACTCGGCAATCTTATTCAAGCTTTCTCTTTTCCTCAAGACATGATCATAAAAACTAGGCTGCCACAATTTTTCCCCGAATTCCTTTTTAAAATAAAAGGCACTCTTTTGTTTAAAAGTTTTTATGAATCCATTCAAATCAGCTGTTTCGTCTTCGGCCACAAGAAGTAAGTGCAAATGATCCGGCATAAAACAATAAGCATAAATTCCAAAATTAAACTCTTTAGACGTATCAAGAAGATAACCATAAACCAATTCAAATGCCTCTTTAGAAACAAAAACGCTCTTTTTTAGGTTAGTACAAATAGTAATAAAATAGGCATATTGACCTTTATATAAGAAATCTTTCACGCGGGGACGTTTTGGATATTCTTTTTGATCTGATTCAACCATTTCCACCACCTCTTCCCCTCCACTAACAGCAGGCCTAAAGGCCTGCGCTACATTTCTGAAACAATTCTTCATCTCAATTGTAGCGCAGAGCTTTAGGTCTGCCTTCCATCTATCTGTTGCAGGTCTTCGGCCAGAGGCCGATCCGCCTTGGGCGGAAAAGGCCTGCGCTACATTTCGAGCTGCCCCAAAATCGCAGAGATCGGCCCGCTCTGATTCATCACAAAAAAGTGGAGGCCTGAAACCTTGGCTTTAATTAAGCCCTGACATTGAGCTATTGCTTGCTCTACCCCAATCTTTTTTACTCCCTCTTTATCTCCATCAGCAGCTTCAAGCTTTTGCAGCAGATCTTGAGGAATAGCTGCCCCGCACATTTGAGTTAATTTTTTTATTTGTTTAACCCCTGTTATGGCCATAACACCTGGAATTATTGGAATAGATATACCTTGCTGCTTACACCTGCCGATAAAATCAAAGAAAAATTTATTGTCAAAAAATAGCTGCGTAATTACATAATCTGCCCCAACATCAATTTTTAATTTTAAGCATTCAATGTCTTTAGTCAAGGACTCAGTCTCTGGATGACCTTCAGGATAACCAGCCACTCCAACACAAAAATCAGGTTTCTGCTCCTTGATAAAGGCAACTAACTCACAAGCATGCGCAAAACCATTCGCGGGCGGAACAAATTCCTCTTCACCTTGAGGGGGATCACCCCGCAGGGCCAAAACATTATTCACCCCTGCCGCTTCCAGCTCATCAAGTTGTTTTTTCATTGATTCTCGGGTTGCAGCTACACAAGTTAGATGGGCCACAGGCTCAATCCGAAATTTTTCTTTAATCTCTTTGACCCAAAAAAGGGTTTTATCTACGTTTGACCCAAGCGCGCCACAAGTAACAGAGGCAAAGTCAGGCTTAAAGTCTTTTAATTTGGCTAAGACTTCAAAAAGATGAGCTTCCTGCTCAGCGGTTTTGGGCGGAAAAAACTCAAAAGACAGAGTCGGGCTTCCCTTCTTCAATGAATCGCAGACTTTCATATTATTATATCCTCACCCCTTTCTTGCGCCTCTGGCGCAATTCATTCCCCTCTCCATCAAAGATGGAGAGGGGTGCCGAATGAAATGAGGCGGGGTGAGGCTTCATTCTTGCTCCAGCACCTCGGTTTCAGCATTAGAAGGCATTGATCTAGCCAGTGGCTTCATGTGGGGAAAGAGCAAGACATCCCTGATCGAAGGCTGGTTAGTTAAAAGCATGACCAAGCGGTCAATGCCAATCCCTAAGCCCCCTGTTGGCGGCAGGCCATATTCGAGCGCTCGCAAGAAATCCTCATCCATTGATTCTGCCTCTTCGTCCCCTGCTGCCTTCATCTCAACCTGTTTTTGAAAACGCTCCATCTGGTCAATCGGGTCATTTAATTCAGAGAAAGCATTGGCCAGCTCCATCCCGGCAATAATTAACTCAAATCGCTCCACGTGCCCCTCTTTGCTGCGATGCTTTTTCGCGAGTGGCGAAGTTTCCAGCGGGTGGTCAATGATAAAAGTCGGCTGGCGCAAATTAGCTTCAACATATTTATCATAAAGCACGTTTATAATTTTGCCGACGCTGGAATTCACATATTCATCCAAGCCTTTTTCTCTGGCA
>JBDRMQ010000147.1:0-3256 GCA_043811955.1 bacterium
CTACTTTAGCTTATTTGAATGATAATAATGATCCCAGTGATGGTTATGCAACAGGAACAATCTTAATTACTAATCAAGCTTTGATTTCACCTGAATCTGACCTTAGCGTTGTTTATGAGTCTTTGCCAAGTTATCGGGTCAGTTATAGCCTGAGGGGGAAAGATAGTGTTGGGCCTTATCCGTTGGTCCCTTTTTATCCAGTGGTTCCTGGCTCTGAAATTGTTGAGGTCAGTGATGGTGAAACAATTGGTGACGCAACTATTTATACCAGAAATTCAAGCCCTGAAGCGCTTGATGCTGGCATAACCGGTTTCTCAATCAATTATGGGAGCGCGGAGGCTTATCTTGTGTTTAATAGTAGTATTGCCTCGACAGAATCTATTCGTGTTGAATATTATTCGACAAAAGGGGCCCCCGAAAAGGTCCTTGTTTTTGATTGAGTATTTTATAAACTAATGTGTAGATAATTTCTCGCTTATTGTCGTAGTTATAAACTAAGTTGCCACCATAGCCAGCCTGATACCAAAAGTCGCCAAAAGCTTCAGGGCTAACACAACTACCTTGGACAACAACTGTTTTAACCCCACTGTTAATTAAAAAGGGTTCAAAAATTTCTTGATACCAACGGGATCCCAAGCCTTGTCTTCTAACCAACCAATGAAGAAAAAAATCTGAAACCTGGACAAAGGGTTTTAGATTTGAATATTTACTTGAGAGGGGATGCCTTGGCACCAGTGTTTCTATTAATTGTGAGTGCTCGGGATCCCACAAGACTTGATGAAGTGCGGCGTGTTTTTCCAAGGTGTCCCCATAGTTTTGCAAGGAGAGTTCTGTGCAGATTTTAATTTGGAGCCTAGCTAAAGCTGTTTTTCGCCAATAAAGCTCTAATTTAATTCTGGATTTGCTCCAACAATGAACCTTTTCTTTTCCTTGTTGCCCCAAAAATCTTGGGTGGAATTTTCTGGGGAGCAAATTCCTGGGATTTGTGTTTTCTATTGCAAAAGATAGTTGTCTCATCTCTTAAGATAATGTCGTTTAAGTTTTTGTTTTATTTCAATAATTTCTAAATTGCCGGCTAATTTTTATCATGTTATAATCCAATCATGAGAAATCTACCCGACACGGCTAAAATAAATAAATTAAACCACTTAGAAATTGGCGGGGTTGATTGTCTTGACCTGGCGCAAGAATTTGGCACGCCGCTTTATGTTATGGATGAAGCAACAGTGCGTAATCGCTGTCGCGGCTATCTTGATTCTTTTCGCAAATATTACCCGAATACCGAGGTGGCTTATGCTTGCAAAGCCTTGTGTACTGCTGGGATTTTAAAAGTAGTTGACTCAGAGGGGATGTGTTTTGATGTCTCCTCTGGCGGCGAAGTCTACACAGCCTTAAAATCAGGGATTGATCCCAAGAAATTATATTTCCACGGTAATAACAAAACTCGAGCTGAGCTCAAAATGGCGCTAGAAGCTGGTGTTGGCCGGATTATGGTCGATACTACCCAAGAAATTATTAATCTGGCTCAAATTACGAAAGAGCTTGGCCGTCCAGCAGAAGTGATGATGCGGATCAATCCCGGCATTGAAGCGCACACCCACGAATACATTAAGACGGGACTGATTGATTCTAAGTTTGGTGTGCCGCAAAATGAAATTGAAGAAGCAGTCCAATTTATTCAAAAAAGGGAACAGATTAAACTCGTTGGTTTTCACGCTCATATTGGCTCGCAAATTTTTGACACTAAACCATTTGTGGACGAGACTAAACTTTTGATAGAGCTAACCAAGCGCTATGGGACAGAAGAGCTCAATATTGGTGGTGGGCCGGGCATTGCTTATCAAAGCTCTGATGAACCGCCAGGGATTGAAGCTTATGCTGAGCAGATAACTAAGGTTTTAAAAGGCCAGACAGAAGCCAAGCTAGTGCTAGAGCCTGGTCGCTCAATTGTTGGCAATGCCGGCGTTACTTTATATACAGTGGGGGCGATTAAAAATATTCCAGATGTGCGAAAATATATTTTGGTTGATGGCGGCATGGCTGATAACCCTCGGCCAATCCTCTATCAAGCTGTTTATGATGCTAAGATTGCGAACAAAGCAAATGACCAGGCTAGTGAAAAAGTGACTATTGGCGGGCGTTTTTGTGAATCAGGTGATATTTTGATCAAAGATATCAAGCTGCCCAAGGTTGAGGTTGGTGATAGCTTGGCTGTTTTAAGCACTGGGGCCTATGGTTATTCTATGGCCTCAAATTATAATCGGGTGGGCCGGCCTGCTATGGTGCTGGTCAACAATGGCCAAGCGACCTTAATTGTTAAACGTGAAGATTATGATGACCTGGTCCGCAATGATGTGGTAATATAGAGAAAAATTATGGCACTACCTTTTGTCTTTAGATGGATAGATATTGTTGATGTCTTAATCGTCGCGACGATTTTTTATTATATCCTGCTCTGGCTTCAAGGGACACGGGCTATTCCGCTTATTCGCGGCTTAGTGGTTGTCCTTTTAATTTATTTAGTAGGTAGGGTTCTAAATCTTTATACGATTAATTGGCTGGTCGATAAATTTGTGGCGATTATCGCCGTGATGCTAGTGGTCCTTTTTCAGCCAGAACTGCGGCGAACCCTGGAGCGTTTTGGCCGGGGGAAACTTTTAGGCTCGCTTGGTTTTGCCCCAGCGCCTCACGGTAGTTTTTATGTCAGGAATATTGTTCGCGCGGTTGAGCAGCTCTCAGAACAAAAAATTGGGGCGCTAATCCTGCTGGAGAAAATGACAGGGCTCTCTGAATATCAAGAGTCTGGGGTGCGCCTTGATGCTATGCTCTCGGCCGAGCTTTTGCTCTCTATTTTTAACCCCAAGGCCCCTTTACATGATGGGGCAGTGACGATCCAGGGGGACCGCATTGTTTCAGCCAGTTGTCTTTTGCCTCTTTCAGAAAGCCGTTTGCTTGATAAACGTTTGGGGACACGGCACCGGGCGGCAGTTGGTGTTTCAGAGCTTTCCGACGCGCTGGCCATAGTTGTTTCTGAAAAAACCGGGATTATTTCCCTGGCTGAAAATGGCTATTTAACCCGCTACTTAACCAAAGATCAACTTGAAGAAAAACTCTTCTCCCTCTACAAGGTTGAAAAGGTTAAGTCAGATCACTTTCCTTTTAAGCCTTGGAAGCTATGGAAAAAGTAACAACCTCGCGAATTAAAGCCTTGAAAAAGAAAAGCCAAAAGATATCCATGTTGACTGCGTATGATTAT
>JBDRMQ010000148.1:0-6613 GCA_043811955.1 bacterium
TGCTATTTTAGATGGGGTTAAAAGTTTTTCAATCCTAGAAGACCAAAACATAGAACCAGGCGGTTGTGTAATTGAGACTAATTTAGGATTTATTGACTCAAAGATTTCTACCAAATTAAAATCAATTGAAGAGGCCTTGGCTAAAGAATCAGACACAATCCAGCAAGAATCTTCGAGCAAGGTCCCCCCGCTTCCCCCTAAAAAAGAGATAGCTAATGAGCCGGCTGATTTAAAGGCGGACTTGGCAAATGATCTTGACGACGGCTTTGATGATGAGCTAGAGGATGAGCTTGACGATGACCTTGAGGATGATCTTGACGATGACCTTGATGATAGGCTAGACGATAATCCAAAGGATGAGCTTAAAGAGAAAAAACCTTTAGCAGATGATGATTTTGGCGATGATCTGCAACTTGATGACTTTGATAAAGATTTTTAACCTCTAATGGTAATTAACTTAGAAAGATATCACCAGGCTGTTGACCGGGCAGAACTGATCAAAGTAATTGGTAAGGTTGTCCAGGTTGTTGGTTTAATTATTGAAGCCCAAGTTGGCGGGGTTTCAGTCGGTGATCTTTGTAGTATTCGTCTTGAGAAAGAGAACCGCGATGCGTTTGCTGAGGTTGTTGGTTTTCGCGAAAGACGGGTTCTTTTAATGCCTTTGGGCTCAACCTCTGGCATTTCTCCTGGGGCTCAGGTTTTTGCCGCTGGTCGGCCGCTGATGGTTAGGGTTGGTTATGACATTTTGGGCCGAGTGCTCAATGGTTTAGGTCAGCCAGCTGATGGCAAAGGGCAGATCAAGGGTGAGGCGGATTATCCACTTGATAATGATCCGCCTGATCCGGTCAAACGTCCACGGATAACTGAGATAATGAAAGTTGGCATTCGCGCCATTGACGGGATGCTGACGGTGGGACAGGGACAGCGGATCGGTATTTTTGCCGGCTCAGGGGTTGGCAAATCAACTACCATGGGGATGATTGCCCGCAATGCTGAGGCTGATATTAACGTTATATCTTTGGTTGGCGAGCGTGGCCGCGAAGTTCGTGATTTTATTGAAGAATCACTTGGCGTTGAGGGGCTTAAAAAATCAGTTGTTATTTGCGCGACCTCTGACCAGCCGCCCCTGATCCGCTTAAAAGCAGCTTTTGTGGCTACTGCGATTGCTGAGTTCTTTCGCAATGACGGCAAAAAAGTTATCCTAATGATGGACTCTGTGACCCGCTTTGCCATGGCCCAGCGGGAAATTGGTTTGGCCGCGGGCGAGCCGCCGACCACCAAGGGTTATACGCCGTCGGTCTTTGCCTTATTGCCTCGCCTGATGGAGCGGTCCGGTACTTCGGAGAAAGGTTCTATTACCGCTTTCTATACAATATTAGTTGAAGGTGACGATATGAACGAGCCGATTGCCGACCACTCTCGTTCAATTCTTGACGGGCACATTGTCCTCTCTCGCGACTTAGCGGCCCGCAACCATTACCCGGCAATTGATGTGCCGCACAGTGTTTCCCGCTTAATGACAAATTTGGTAGGTAAAGAGCAAAAAGAGGTGGCAGGGAAATTGCGCGAGGTTTTAGCCCGTTATGCTGAGGCAGAAGATTTAATTAATATTGGGGCCTATGTTAAGGGGAGCAACCCTAAAATTGATTATGCTATTTCAAAAATTGAGCAAGTTAATGAATTTTTAAAACAAGGGACCTTTGAGCAAATAGATTTTGACGAGACAGTCAATCGGTTGCTTAGTATTTTTAGATAAGGAGAGATTTTTTGATGGCCAGAAAACCAAAGCCCGGTAAAAAATTTAAATACGACCTGCAATCGGTTTTAAAGGTCAGGGCGATCAAAGAAAAAAAGGAACAAGAAAAGTTTTCTGAAAAACAGCGGGAATATATGACAGAAAAAGAGCGGGAAGAACAAATTAAAGAGGATAAAAAGAACAAGGAAAAAGACCTGCGTAAGATCTTTAAAAAACCAGTGGCTGATATGTCAAAAATTCTGACCCGTAAAGCCCATCTGGAGGTTTTAAAAGACAATCTGGAAAAGCAGATTGAGCGGGTGATTGAGGCCAGTAATCTTTTAGAAGAGCAGCGGGCCCGCTTGATTGAAGCGGTTAAAGACAAAAAAGTTATGGAAAAACATAAAGAGCGTAAGCTTGAAGAGTACGGCAAAATGATGCTTGATTTAGAAACAAAATTCCTCGACGAAATTGCTACGGAACGGTTTAGGCACGAGGAACGTTAAATAACCTCCACCATAATCCACGTATTTTCTGAAATTTTCGTCCATTTCTGTCGATATATATATAAGAGAGCTCCGAAAAAGTTGATTTTGGAACCTGAGAATGAAATTCCCTGCCTGCCGGCAGGCAGGTCGGTTCCAAAATATAAATTGTTCTCGACGAGAAAAGGAACCGAGGCTTTTAGCCTCAGGTTCCGAACCCTTAATTTTTCGGAGTTCTCTGTAAGAAGATGAAAACTTTAACGACCAATTATTCATTGCCAAGAGTGCGATTTGGGAATACCAAAATTTCCCCTTTTATTCAGTATGTAAGGATTGAAAGATTTAGAGAGGGAAGATTGTCTTTTCTAGGGAATAACAACAGTCATTTGACGAATCTTAGAGAAAGTGGTGCTTTTCAATTACCTGAAGAAGTTAATTACGCGGCAGATGTTTTTATCAATAGCAGAATTACCCCGCAAATGTGGTTTACCTCAAACAACACAGCTGAGCTTTTTAATTCTGGGATTAGCCGTAATTCTGATGCTGGGCTAATAGTTGCCAGCAATGCGGGAAATGCGCCGCTTCATAATTATGAAGTTAATTATGATGCAAGGACTCAACAACCAGAACCTATGGCAGCAAAGGATTTTGAAACACAAGGAAAACCGATGTTAGGACGTCGTTACTTTTGTGTGACACAAGGTAGGGGAATTGATATTCAATTTGTAACTTTTAAAGACACTGGCTGTCCTTCAGATCCTGATTTGACAGTTGCAGTTGGTGGTAGGCCACTTGTATATGATGGAAAAGCCTCTCCTTTATCTGAAGTATTAGCTACCTCAATTACTGATCCTCGGCATGTGGTGCAGCTGCCAGAAGTAAAAATTGGCATAAGTTATTTACCCATTGGAATCCGATCAATTCAACAATTTGTTCGAGAGGGCCGAGCTGAAGAAATTATTAATAAGATAATAAATGGGGAACCGATTCTGATTAATCTGGAAAGCGAAAGAGCCTTTTGTGGTGACATTGATGCTGAACAAATACACCGGGCTTTTAGTTTGTTTGGCTATAAAAAAAATAGTTATCAGCTAAGTCAAGATACATTATCTGTTATGTTACAATTCAATTCTTTTCGACATACTTTTTGGGCAATTAAAGGAGATGAGCTCATAATTGGAAGAATTGGCAATGATCTCGAGCAAAATCAGGGACAGTATGAGATTGAGATTTATGATCGGGTTTTAAAGCCAACTGGCATAACCATTCCGCAGTTACAAAAATTTTTAGTTGATGAGTTAGGAGTAGAAAAAGCAGTTCTTATGGGAAATGGAAAAGATCCGCGTATTTATCTTTCCCAAAAACCACACCAACAGTCCGGGATCGTAAGATTAGCAGATAATGATGTTCGCAACTCTATCACAGCAGGATTAATTTGTCTTAAACTTAAATAGCCTTCTGAATTTTTCCGGATTTGAGGCACTTGGTGCAGACATATTCTTTTGATTTCTTATCTTTCTTTTTCTTCTTATCAAAAACAAGAATATTCACACTTTGTAGGTTGGGGTACCACTTGCGACCAGTATGGTTCATAGAGTGGGAAACCGTGTTCCCGGTTTTTGGTTTTTTACCGCAGGCAAAACATTTTTTACTCATGACTTTAATAATATATCATATTGGTAATGAAATTTCAACCAGTCGCTTGATGATCTTTCTCTTGATTAGCGCTGATTTTTTAAAAGGGAAAACGATCAGTAAGAGGTGGTGCTTGGTGCTTAAGGATTGATTTGGTGATAATGTATAATATATCATAACGTCAATCTTAGAGAGGGGATGGATACCAATAATTAAATTAGATACTCCAGTCCAATATTTAAAAGGGGTTGGCCCAAAATTAGCTAAAATCTTAAGAAAAATAGGGGTTTCAACTGTTGAGGACCTAATCTATTTTTTTCCACGCGCTTATGAAGATCGTTCAAAAATCACCCCAATTATTAATTTGCGAGCTGGAGAGGCTGTCTTTGTCCGCGCTGAGATTGTTAGGGTTAATTTACAATTGACCCGTAATCGTTTTGCGGTGATGAAAGTTATTGTGGCTGACCGTTCTGGTTCGATCCAAGCGGTCTGGTTTAATCAGCCATATTTGACTAAACTTTTTCGGCCAGGGATGCGGCTTTTAATTGCCGGCCGGGTTGAGTTTTCTTCCTTTGATCGTTTTCTGCAGCTTATCCCGCGCGATTTTGAGATTGATACCGGCGGAGAATCGGGCGTAGTCCCGTC
The DNA here is from genome assembly GCA_043811955.1 of bacterium. Lineage (GTDB taxonomy): Bacteria > Margulisbacteria > WOR-1 > O2-12-FULL-45-9 > O2-12-FULL-45-9 > JBDRMQ01. The sequence continues at coordinate 4,501 of JBDRMQ010000148.1, forward strand.
ATATCCATTAACAGAAGGGTTGTATCAAAAAAAGCTCAGGTCAGTGATTGAGAACGCGGTGGGTGATTGCCTTGAGTTGCTTGAAGACAATTTGCCTAAAGCGATTAAAAAAGAATATAACCTGATGGACCTTTGGGCCGCGGTTGAAAAACTTCATTTTCCAGCCAAGATGTCTGACGTTGAGCTTGCGCGCCACCGCTTAGCCTTTGATGATTTTTTCTTTTTTCAATTAAACCTTGAGCTTCATCGAAAAAAAATGGCCCTTGAGCAGGGAATTGCTTTTGACCTTGATCAGAACGCCTTGGCTGAATTTTTAACTGCTTTGCCTTTTAAGCTAACCTGCGCGCAAGCGCGGGTGTTAGCGGAGATTTTAGCTGATATGCAGGCTGGTAAGCCAATGAACCGGTTGCTGCAGGGTGATGTTGGTTCTGGCAAGACAATTGTGGCTTTGATCGCGGCCTTTGTGGCTGTGCAAAACAAACAGCAAGTCGCCTTTATGGTCCCTACTGAAATCTTGGCTGGCCAGCATTTTGAAAAAATCAAAGAGCTCTTTAAAGGACGAAAAATTAAAGTTGAATCATTGACCGGGTCAACCTCAAAAGCAAAAAACAAAGCAAGTGCTATTCAAAAGGCTGATATTATTATTGGGACCCACGCTTTGGTCCAAGCAAATGTGAAATATCGGTCCCTTGGCCTAGTGATTGTTGATGAACAGCATCGTTTTGGGGTGTTACAGCGAGCTAGCTTGGTAAAAAAAGGAAGGTCACCTGATATTTTGATAATGACTGCGACCCCAATTCCACGCTCACTTTCCCTGACCCTATATGGTGAATTAGACCGCTCAGTTATTGATGAGCTTCCTCCTGGTCGTACTCCAATTCAGACCGGTTATGTCCCAGAAGAAAAACGAGCTGGAGCCTATGATTTTATGAAGCAGAAGCTAAAAGAGGGGCGCCAGATTTTTGTGATCTGTCCCTTGGTAGCAGAGTCAGAAAAAATTGATCTTAAAGCAGCCAAAGATGAAGCTGTCCTTTTGCAGAAAAAAGTTTTTCCCAAATTCAAAGTTGGTCTCTTGCATGGCCAGATGAAAGGGGCAGAGAAAGACAAGATTATGAAGAAATTTGCGGCTGGCAAGATCGATGTTTTAGTTTCAACCACAGTTGTTGAGGTGGGGATTGATGTCCCCAACGCGACTATTATGGTTGTTGAGCATTGTGAACGTTTTGGTTTGGCTCAATTGCATCAACTTCGTGGTCGAATTGGTCGTGGCGAAAAGCAATCTTATTGCTTTTTGACTGGTGAGTTGAAAACCCCTGAGGCAAAAGCTAGGATAAAAGCTATGCTTGAGTCTGCTGATGGTTTTCACTTGGCTGAAGTTGACCTTAAATTGCGTGGGCCTGGAGACTTTGTTGGCACGCGCCAGAGCGGGTTGCCAAACTTTAGGGTTGCTGATATAATTAGGGACGAGAAAATCTTAAGAGAGGCAAGGTCTGCAGCCCAAGCACATGCGTGTCATATCTGGCAAAGCCAAAGGACGAAAGCTCAAGTCCCCATTCAAAGCGCGACCCTTAACTGATCGGGTTAAGGGGGCTTTGTTCAATATCTTAAGGGGGAGAATCGCGGATTCCTCATTTCTTGATCTATTTGCTGGTTCTGGCGCGGTCGGCATTGAAGCCATTTCTAATGGCGCCAAGTCAGCGGTTTTTGTCGAATTAAACCCTCAAAACACCAAAGTTATTGTTGAAAATCTTGATAAAACTGAGCTTACTTCGCTGGCCAAGGTTCTAAGGCTGGATGCGGTTAGCGCATTAAACTTATTAGCCAAACAAGGCCTTAGGTTTGATATAATTTATCTTGGCGCTCCTTATGAAGACCCGGCGCTGGAAGAATGTTTAGCCAAGATCAGTAGTTTAAATTTGCTGGCAGAAAAAGGGCTGGTCATTGCTGAGCATCGGAAACAGCACTTTGTGCGGAATAAATATGGTATGCTAGAAGTTAAGCGCGAGAATAATTACGGAGAAACGGTTTTAAAATTTTATGAAAAAAGCAATTTATCCTGGCAGTTTTGATCCGGTTACTAATGGTCATTTAGATGTCATTAAACGGGCGGCTA
>JBDRMQ010000149.1:0-5140 GCA_043811955.1 bacterium
GCACAATCGCTTATCCAATCAAGGACTCGCTATATTTAAACATTACTAATCGTTGCACCAATGACTGCTCTTTTTGCATTCGCAATAAAACAAAGAACTTTAATAGCCAACACCAGCTCTGGCTGGAACAAGAACCAAGCGTAGACGAGATAATCAAAGCCATTGGTGACCCGACAAAATACAAGCAAATTGTCTTCTGCGGCTACGGCGAGCCTTTGATCCGATTAGAAACAGTCAAAGAAGTTGTGCAAAAGCTAAAATCCCTCACACCTCATCCCTGCCTGGCCGGCAGGCAGGCCTCACACCCCATACCTAAAATTAGGCTAGACACCAACGGCCACGCCAACCTTTTCTGGGGACGCAATATTGTTCCCGAGCTTAAAGGCTTGATTGATTATGTTTCAATTTCGCTCAATGCGGAAAAGGGCCCACTTTACACCAGTCTCTGCTCACCACTTTATGGAGAAAAAACCTATTCAGCTATTTTTGAATTTATTAGAGAAAGTAAAAAATATATTCCTCAAGTTGAAATCTCAATTGTTGACCTCCCCTCAATTAATCAAGAAGCCTGCCAAAAGATTGCGCAGAATTTAGGGGTTAGCTTTCGAGTCCGTCCTTATTATGAAGAAAAATATGTCAGGTGAAAAATTCAGCCACACCCCGGTACTACTTCAAGAATCAATTGATTTCTTAAACATCAAACCTGGCGGCACCTATGTTGATTGTACCTTGGGAGGCGGGGGTCATACAGAAGCCATGATCACCCCTTCTCCTCTTGGGAGAAGGGGCGCGGGGGTGAGGGTTATATGTTTTGATTTAGATCCTGAAGCCATCGCCGCGGCAAAAAGCAAATTGGCTAGTCACAAAAACATCATCTACATCAACGACAACTTTTCTAACCTAAAAAAACACTTAGCAGCGCCTGTTGATGGTTTTTTATTTGATCTAGGGGTTTCCTCCCATCAAATAGATACGGCTGCCAGAGGCTTTTCCATTAGAGAAGACGGCCCGCTTGATATGCGCCTGGGCCAAAAGCAAAAATTAAGCGCTCGAGATATAATTAATGATTTTCCCCGGGAAGAGCTGACCAAAATCTTTTTCCAGTTTGGCGAAGAAAAGTTTTCGCGCCGGGTTGCCAAAGGAATTTGCAGCAAACGCGAGAACAAGCCCATTGAAACAACTTTTCAGTTAAAAGAAATTATTGAGGGAGCTATTCCAACCTGGAAAAAGAGGGAATCCGTTACCAGGATATTTCAAGCCCTGCGAATAGCCGTAAACCAGGAGCTTGATAGCCTTAAAACAGCAATCAATGATGCGATTGAACTATTAAAACCCGAAGGCCGCATTGTCGCCTTAACCTACCACTCACTTGAAGACCGCATAGTTAAGCACACTTTTAGAGAGGCGGAAGATTTAAAGGTGCTGACGAAAAAACCACACCTGGCCAGTGAAGAAGAAATCTTCTTAAACCCGCGGGCCAGAAGTGCTAAACTTAGGGCTGCAGAGAAACAAAATGCCCAGATCACATAAATATAAATTTCGCCGGGCGATCCTTATCCTGATAATCTTTGTTATCCTGGCCGGCATCCACCTGGCAATCAATACCCAAAACATTGATTTAAAATACAATCTAACTGACCTGCGCGCCAAGTCCACCAAACTACAAGCAAATAACAGGTCACTGGCGATTGAAGTGGCCAGGCTGGAAGATCTGCACAGCATCGAAAAACTAGCCACAGAAAAATTTAATATGCTCTATCCAAGCGAAATTAATTACTTAATAAAGGGTTCGGCTGTTTCAGAAAATAATCCCAAAACGAAAACCCCTTAAAGCCTAAAGATTCAACAACTCCCTGGCCAAAGTTAAAAAACGGGCTGGGTTGATGATAAAAAATCAATCTGGGCTCCCCTAAAATATCCGCTTCAGTTCTTGCTAGGTCGATTGCCTCAGAAAAGCCCCCAAGCTTATCTACTAATTTCAACTCGCTGGCTTGGGTCCCTGTGTAGAGACGACCTTGAGCAATTTCGCGCACTGCTTCTTCCGACATTTTACGCCCTTTAGCCACAGCCGCGATAAATTCATCATAGCTCTCTTTTTGCAAGCGATTGATCGCCTCAACTTCTGCCGAAGTTAACTTGCGCAGCCCAGAGAACATATCAGAGTGCGCCCCCTCTTTAATAACCTCGGTCTCGACATCAAGCTTTCCCAGCAGCTCATCAATCACCATCATTCGGCCAATCACCCCAATGCTCCCAGTTAAGCTGGCTTTGTCAGCCACAATCTGGTCAGCGGCACAGGCAATATAATACCCCCCCGAGGTCCCCATATCCCCAATTGAAGCGATAATCACCTTCTCCTTTTTGCGAGCATAATCCAGGGCTTTGTATATTTCACCAGAAGCGATCGCGTCGCCGCCAGGGCTATTAATCCGCAAAATTATTGCTTTGACAAAAATATCATCACTGGCCTGGCGGATGTATTCAACTACGCTCTCTGCCCCGACAAAGCGGCCGCCAAAAATATAATTTTCACCGCCAATCCCAGAAACGATCTCGCCATCAATCTCAATTACAGCCACCCCAAAAACCCTGGCCAAAAAGAACTCTTCAGGCTCAATCAGGTTTGGCTCTACAATCTTGGCCTCGTCTTTGCTGTCGCCAGCGATTTCCGCGGCCAGCTTGTGGGCATCTTTGTAATAACCAAGCTCGTCTATTAACCCCATCTCTTTAGCTAGACCAGCTGGAAAAATCATCCCATCCCCAATTTCTTTCATCGCCTCCAGCTTGACCCAGCGGTCAAGGGCAAGGTCAGTTATCATTTGACGGTAGAGATCAGCCAGCAAGCCCCGGACCATCTCTTCTTGGTCCGCGCTCAATGATTTTCTCGCAGGATCAAAAGCATCCTTATACTTTCCTTGGTTAAAAGTCTGATACTCAAGGCCAAGCTTTTTGTATAATCCCTTAAGACGATAAATAGCGATACTGCGGCCAAAACCACCGATCACTGCCCCTGGCGGCGCGATGATCTTATCGGCAATCGCGGCTAAATAATATTCATCACCCAGGGCACTCCCTTCAATATAAGCCACGATCTTTTTCCCTCTCTGGCGGGCCCGCAGCAATTCACCCCTTAGCTCCTGAACAATCGCCATCCCGCCCAACCCCCCACTGTCAAAGCCGCCAATGCGCAGCATAATCCCATCAATTGAAGTATCTTTGGTCGCCCTTCTAATTTGGGCTAAAATTGAATCAAGGCCAGGATGTGTCCCGCCCAGAAAACTATATTGGGTCCGACCACCTTTGATCGCCCCGCTCACATCAATCAAAGCAAATTCTTTTGGCTTAATAATTGAAAAAGGACGCTCACGTTTAGGTAAAATTTTAAGGCCTGTTTCAAAGGAGTGGGAGGTCTGGCCCCCGCGGGCAAACTTGGCCGCGTAATCAAAAGAAAAAACTGCCAGATCAAGGGTTAACCCGGCGGTTGGTTCACCACGGTCAATTCCACCTCGGACCGACAACCCTTCGATCATATTTATATTAAGCCCAAAATGGCCATAGGAATTACCTGTACTATATAGCTCAAGATCAGAAGCAATTGTTAAACGACCAAGGATCGGCATAAAGCTAAAGCCCAAACGACCGGAACTGGGGACTAATTTATCTTTGCTGGTAAAAAGATCGCGGCCAACAAGCGCGACATTTAAGGCCGGCGAAATTCGAGCTAAAAACCCAATATCTCCGGACCAGCCATCCCGGCTCACCCCAGCAATGTCCCAGTTTAAGCTTTTAAAAGCTATCCCCCAACTTAGCCAGCCGCTGCGGTTGCCAAAGCCAGTGGCTGTGGTTGAGACTTCATCACTACTGGTATTTTTAATTTTCCAAGAAGTGTAGCCAAGATAACCTAATTTCAACATTTCAAAAGAGCCGGCGACTTGCCGCTCATCTGTATCAGGGTTACCAACACTGTAGCAAAATCCTGGCACAGCCAAGCCTGCTGGATTATAAATAATCGCGCTCGCGTCATCAGCTATCGCGGAATAGGCCCCACCCATCCCAGCCGCCCGCACCCCAACACCTTGTTTTTGGGAAATATCAGCCACATTTTGGGCCAGCGACAAATGACAAAGGACCAAAGACAAAAGACTAACAACAAATAACTTTCTCATGGTAAAATATTATACATGATTAGAGTTCGTTTCGCACCCAGTCCTACAGGAGCCCTGCACATTGGTGGTGCCAGGACAGCCTTGTTTAATTGGCTTTACGCCAGGAACCAGGGCGGCGTGTTTATTCTGCGGATTGAAGATACTGACCGCGAGCGCTCAACCATTGAAGCTAATCGGGCAATTTTTGCCGGCCTTGAATGGTTGGGCCTTGACTGGGACGAAGGACCAAAGGTTGACGGCAGTCACGGGCCATACTTCCAGACAGAACGGCTGGCTATCCACCAAAAACATACCCAACAACTGCTTGATGAGGGCAAGGCTTACTATTGTTTTTGCTCTAGCGAAGAACTTGAAAAAAAGAGAAAAGAGGCTGCTGCCAAAAAAGAGCCGCCGCGTTATGATGAAAAATGCCGGCACCTGTCAAAAGATGAGATAAAAAAAATGCTTGAAAGCAAAATCCCCAAAGTCGTTCGCTTCAAACTGCCAGCCAGCGGAGAAACCATTGTTGATGACAAGATCAGGGGAAAAGTTATTTTCAAAAATGATGTTTTAGATGATTTTGTGATCCAAAAGTCAGACAGCTTCCCAACTTACAATTTTGCCTGCGTAGTTGACGACCATTTAATGGAAATCTCGCACGTTATTAGAGGAGACGACCATCTCTCTAACACCCCCCGCCAAATACTATTATATAAGGCCTTTGGCTGGAAGCCCCCTAAGTTTGCCCATATTCCAATGATTTTTGGCAAAGATAAAACCAGGCTCTCTAAGCGCCACGGCGCGACCTCGGTCATTGATTATGCTGATTTAGGTTACTTGCCAGAAGCCATGCTCAATTATATTGCCCGGCTGGGCTGGGGACACGGGGATGACGAAATTTTCTCGCGCGAAGAATTGATCAAAAAATTTTCCCTCAATGGCGTTGGCAAAACCCCCTCTATTTTTGACACTGATAAGCTTAATTGGCTCAATGG
>JBDRMQ010000150.1:0-11097 GCA_043811955.1 bacterium
GAGAGATTCTTGAATTAATTTTCCCCAAAGGGACCTTTGAATGGTTTGAGATCACTGATGGAAAAAGAGACGAAGATGACAAGCCGACCCACATTACTTTGACCGAAAAAGATATACCACCATTAACCGAAGAAAATAAAAACAAAAAGATCCTTGCCAGGAAATTCTATAATATAACAATCACAGATTTTCCTCTTCGGGGGAGGCAAACTCTTCTCACATTCAGGGGAAGATATTGGAAACTTGAGGGTCAAGATGAGTATCTCAAACGAGATATTAAATTAGCCTTTGCTGGCACACAACTTGAGCAAGAATTTGCTCTTTTTTTAAAAGGCTACCGCGGAGGCCGAAGCAACCTCGCTGGCAGCGATAGCGCAGGCCCAGAAGATTCCTGTTAAGGAGTTTGAGAAGCAGTACAAGCATCACTTGAGTGGATTTAAGGACTGGGACCAGAAAAACCACACGGAGAAGTGGATGCTATTCCCCGAAAACGTTGGAGAACGCTTGAGCATAGACGAAGTGGCGGTGACCAACGGAGAACTTTACACAATTATTACCAACAAAGCAGCACACGGAAAACGCAAAGCCCTGGCAGCGATGATTGAAGGTGCAAAGGCGGCAGATGTCGTCGCTATTCTCGCAAAGATACCACTTGCAAAAAGAAACATTGTAACCGAGGTCACGCTTGATATGGCGGAAAACATGGAAGCGATTGTGAGAAGCGCGTTCCCGAGAGCCAAGCTTGTTACCGACCGATTCCACGTTCAACAACTTGTTTCTGACGCTGTCCAAGAGATACGGATCGGATTGCGACGTGAAGCAATCAAAGAAGAAAATGAGAAAATCAAGCAAGCGAGAAAGGAGAAGAAGCGATATCATCCTGCCGTGTACGTAAACGGAGATACGAAAAAACAGCTCCTGGCCAGAAGCCGGTATCTATTGTTTAGGTCCAGTAGTAAGTGGCGCAAACAACAGAAAGAGAGGGCAGAGATATTATTCAAAGAGTATCCTGAGCTTGAGACGGCCTGCAACCTATCCATGATGTTGCGTTCCGTTTACGAACACAGCCGCTCGATACCGGAAGCCCAAGAGAAACTGTGTAACTGGTACCAGAAGGTTGAAGAGAAACTAAGAAAAAACTAAGAAAAGTCTTTACAAGATGATAGGTACCTGTTATAATGTAAAAGTAAAATGTCGAAGTTAATGGTTAGAGATCAAAGGAGTCTGCAAGTTGATCATGTTGAGCCGCTTTTTAGGCCTCACAATCCGTTAATCGCAGAGAAAATTCAAAAGAGGAGACATAACACATGAAAAGTATATTTGTAGGAAATCTACCATGGTCTGTAAAGAACGAAGAATTAGAAGCTAAGTTTTCTGAATTCGGTAAAGTTCTTTCGGCTCGAGTAGTTACAGATAAGTTTTCTGGCAGGTCAAGAGGATTTGGCTTTGTTGACATGGAAGATGCTGATGCTGAGAAAGCAATCGCAGCCATGGCTGGTCAACAGTGGGAAGGTCGAGAGATCACCTGTAACGAAGCTAAGCCGAAGACTGAGAGAGAACCAAGACGCGATAATTACGGTTCTTCTTTCTAGTTAGATAGCTAAGTAGAAACTTGGGCCCCAGCAATTGCTGGGGCCTTTTTTTATCCTTGATATTATATGCAATTCAGGAAAAATCTTAAAGAACGCAAATACGCTTTTTTTGTGTGCCTAGACAAGATTTTCAAGTATGGACTATAACTTTTTTGAATATTAAAATATGTTATAATATCATTGGTTAGAAATAAAACATTATGACAGACAATATTTTCTTCGGTGTAATAGGGGGCCTCGGGTTATTCCTCTTTGGAATGAAAGTCATGTCAGAAGGCTTGCAAAAAATTGCCGGCCGCAGTCTGCGCAAAATCCTTGGCTTGTTAACCAAAACTACTATTGGCGGGGTTTTAGTTGGGGCTGGCGTAACCGCTATTATTCAGAGCAGCTCGGCTACCACGGTCCTGTTAATCGGCTTTGTTCAGGCAGGTCTTATGACCCTGCGCCAATCAATTGGGGTAATTCTTGGTGCCAATATTGGTACTACAATTACCGCCCAAATCATTGCTTTTAAGATCCACAAGTTTGCCCTGCCTTGTATCGGGATTGGGGTCTTGCTTAACTTTTTTGTTCCTAAGAAAAACGTAAAATATATTGGCCAGTTCATGCTGGGTTTTGGTATGCTTTTCTTTGGTTTGGCTATTATGACCAGTGTTTTTGAGCCGCTCAAAGGGAGTCCGGAATTTAGGCAATTATTTGTGACCTTTAGTAAAAATCCTCTTCTAGCCCTCTTAACAGGGACTCTTTTAACGATGATTATTCAAAGCAGCTCTGCGACGGTTGGTATTACTATGACTTTGGCTGGGGTTGGACTGCTTGATTTTACGACCGCCTTTGCCGTTATCCTTGGCGACAATATCGGGACAACGATTACTGCCCAATTAGCAGCTCTTAACGCTAATATTACTGCCAAGAGAACTGCCTGGGCCCATACCTTATTTAAGGTTTTTGGGGCGGGGTACATGCTTCTTTTGATGGGGATACAAATAAAGGGAAAACCAATTTTCCTTTATTTTGTAGATCTGGTTACGCCTGGCAATGTCTGGCTGGGAGAAAACATGGAGCGTCATGTTGCCAATACGCATACAATTTTTAACGTGGTTAATTGTCTTCTTTTTATGCCGCTGGCTGGGTTGATGGTTGTAATTGTTACCAAGTTAGTAAAAGGAGAGGTTGAGGTTATTGAGCATCAAACCATGCATTTGGATGAACGGATGTTGGTGACCCCTGAAATTGCGATTGGTCAGGCTAAGAATGAGATCATAAGGATGGGACAATATGCCAAGGAACAGCTGGATTTTTCAATTAAATCAATCTTTGCTAAGAATAACCGTGAAAGGGAAGAGCTTTTTGAAAAAGTGAAACGCCGTGAAGAGACGGTTAATTTGCTTGAGCGGGAGATTTCTTCCTTCTTAATCCGCATTGACCAGCAATCAATTACTGAAGAATTAGCGACTACCACCGCCGCCTATCTTCATCTGATCCATGACATTGAACGGATAGGGGATATCTCTGAAAATATTATTGATCTGGTCATCCTTAAAGAAGAAGAAGATATAAAATTTTCTGAGACAGCCAATAAAGAAGTTCGGCAACTAAGTGAATATGTTGATCGAGCCATTGACTTGACGTTGAATGCCTTTGTTACTTGGGACAAGAGATTGGCTGAAGAAGCGTTGGAGATAGAAGGGAAAATTGACGCGACTGAACAAGCTTATCGAGATAACCATATCTCCCGCCTGGGAACGGCTGAGTGTACCCCAAAATCAGGCATTGTCTTTCTTGATCTTTTGAGCAATCTTGAGCGGGCCGGTGACCATTCAAACAATATTGCGCTGAAGACCCTTGACCTTAATTCGCTGAGTTAATCTAATGTCTACAATTTTAATCATAGAAGACGAAGAAGATATTGTTGAAGCCATTGCCTACAACTTGAGGAAAGAGGGCTTTAGCCTTAACAAAGCTTATGATGGCGAGGCAGGCTTAAGTTTGGCCCGGCGTCGGCTCCCCGATTTAATTATTCTTGACTTAATGCTGCCTAAGCTTGGCGGGTTAGAACTTTGTAAAACGCTTAAAAAAGATCCCAAGACAGCCACTATCCCTATAATAATGTTAACAGCCAAAAGCAGTGAACTGGACAAGGTCTTAGGTTTGGAGTTGGGGGCAGATGATTATTTGACTAAACCGTTTAGCATGCGGGAACTTATCGCCAGAATTCGTACTATTTTGAACAGATATTCCCTGACAATGCCACAAAATAAGTTGATCTTAAGTTTTCCAGACCTTGAGATAAATATTGAGCGACACGAGGTTAAGGTTGCTGGCAAATTAATTGCCTTAACAGCTAAAGAGTTTGCCTTATTGCAGTATCTAGCTGAAAATGAAGGTAAAGTTATTGGTCGTACAAAATTGCTTGATACTGTTTGGGGGATTGAAGTGGCTATTGAGACTAGAACTGTTGATGCCCATATGAGAAATTTGAGGGATAAGTTGGGCAGGGGTGGGCAATATCTTAAAACCGTCCGTGGGGTTGGCTATAAGTTTTCTAAATTATGAGTGAAATTGATAAAGATAAATATCGTTCTGAGTTTGTGGAGAATGTTTCGCATGAGCTAAAAACCCCTTTAACTGCTATTCGCAATTATGTTGAAACCCTTCTTGATGGGGCGATTGACGATAAAGAAAACAATATTAAATTCTTGAAAAAAATAAAAGAGCACGCGATCAGCCTCCAGGATTTGATTGATGATATTATCGAAGTTTCAAAGCTTGAGTCAGGCTCAGCGACCGAAGCTTTTGTTGTTGTTGATTTGTGCCAAGTTGTTAGCCTGGCGGTGGAAACCTTAACCAATAAAGCCAAGAAAAAAGGGGTTTTGCTGGTCAAAGAAAAACCAAAAGTTGAAAAAATAGTAATTAAAGGGAATGAAGAGCTGATCGGGCGCGCGATCTTAAATTTATTAGATAATGCCATTAATTATACTAATGAGTGGGGCGGGGTTACTGTTAGTTGCGAGCAGAATGATCATGAGATAAAAATTTTGGTCAAAGATACTGGGATCGGGATTGCCAAGGAGCATTTAACGAGAATTTTTGAGCGTTTTTTTCGAGTTGATAAAGCCCGTTCCCGTTTATACGGCGGGACAGGTTTGGGCTTAGCTATTGTTAAACACGCCATGAACCTGCATCAGGGCAGGGTTGAGGTTGTTAGCGAAGAAGGCAAAGGCTCGACTTTTGCCTTGGTTTTCCCGGCATAAAAAATTACATAGATTTAACATTCCTTTCATCATCCCTTAACCTTTTAAAGTTATTATATTGGCATGATAAATGATATTTTCTTCGGTGTAGTCGGCGGCCTCGGTATTTTTCTCTACGGCATGAAGGTTATGTCGGAGGGCCTGCAAAAGATGGCGGGGAAAAGCCTGCGCCGCATTTTGGAGATGTTGACTAAAAACACCTTGGCTGGGGTAGCGGTTGGAGCAGGGGTCACTGCAATTGTTCAGAGCAGCTCTGTAACCACAGTTATGCTGATTGGTTTTGTCCAAGCTGGTCTTATCACCCTCAAACAATCTATTGGTATTGTTCTAGGCGCAAACATTGGTACCACGATTACTGCCCAAATTATTGCTTTTAAAATTCACAAGTTTGCCCTTCCTTTGATTGGTTTAGGAGTTGCCCTTAACTTTTTTGCCCCAAAACGTAACTTAAAATATCTTGGCCAGATTATTTTAGGGTTTGGCTTTGTCTTTTTCGGCTTAACAGTCATGACCGATGTTTTTGGCCCACTTAAGCAGAGCACTGAATTTCGCCAGCTTTTTGTTGCTTTCAGCCATAATCCGCTGTTAGCTGTTTTAACTGGTATGGTTCTTACCATGATTGTCCAAAGCAGCTCGGCCACTGTTGGTATCACAATGGTGTTAGCTGGGGCTGGACTACTCGATTTTACAACTGCTTTTGCGGTTATCCTTGGCGATAATATTGGTACAACTATTACTGCGCAACTGGCGGCCTTAAGCGCGAACATAACAGCCAAACGCACGGCGTGGGCTCATACGCTGTTTAATGTTATTGGTGCAGGATATATGCTTATCTTTTTAAATGTCAAAGTTGGTGGTAAACCGATCTTTTTGTATTTTGTTGATTTGATCACTCCAGGTAATGTTTGGCTTGGTGAGAATATTGAGCGACATGTTGCCAACAGCCACTCTTTATTTAATATTGTTAACTGTCTGATCTTTATCCCCTTGACTGGAGTGATGGCTTTTATTGTAACTAAAATAGTCAAGGGTGAGGCTGAGGTTATTGCTCACAAAACTAATCATCTTGATGAACGCATGTTGGTTACTCCGGAAATTGCGATTGGCCAGGCCAAGAAAGAGATTGTTAATATGGCCAAATACTCGGCTGAGCAGCTAGAGTTAGCGATTGATTCTATCTATGTCAAAAAGCACCGGGATTTGGAGCAGATATTTGAGAAGATCAAGCGGCGCGAAGAGGTTGTCAATTATTTAGAAAAAGAGATTGCTACTTTTATTATCAGAATAGATCAGCAATCAATTACTGAAGAGCAATCAAGGACAACCGCGGGGTATCTGCACCTGATCCATGATTTAGAGCGCATCGGTGATATCTCAGAAAATATTATGGACCTGGTCAACCTAAAAGAAGAGGAGAATACAACTTTTTCAGAAAAAGCAGACGAAGAGATCAGGCAATTGGGACATGAGGTCAAGGATAACATTAGATTAGCGATCAAAGCTTTTGATCTTTGGGATCGAGAATTATCGAACACGGTCATTGCCACAGAAAAAAAGATAGATGTAATTGAGCAGCGTTATCGGGATAATCATATTTCCCGCCTAAGTAAAGGTAATTGCAATCCTGCGGCTGGGGTTGTTTTCTTGGACATTTTAAGTAACCTTGAACGCGCGGCTGACCACGCGGAAAATATTGCCAAAAAAATTATAGATATTAATACATTCTAATCCTAACCCCTAGCCCCTAATCCCTAACATTTGCTATAATACGAAAAACCAAAAGGAGAAAATTAATGGGCGAATATATGACTAAAGAGGGTTATGAAACTGCCAAGAAAAAATTGGCTGAAATGAAGCAGCGACGGCCGATTATTTCAAAAGCAATTGGTGAAGCCAGGGAGCATGGCGACTTAAAGGAAAACTCCGCGTATCACGCGGCTAAAGAAGAGCAAGGGCTTAACGAGATGAGGATTCGCGACCTGGAAGCCCGCTTAGAAGGGGCGATTGTTGTTGATAAAAGCAAAATTAAGCAAAAAGATACTGTAACCCTTGGCTCAGTTGTAAAAATCAAAGATATTAAGAGCGGCAAAGTGTTTGAGTATACGATAGTTTCTGCTGTTGAAGCAGACATTCTAGAAGATAAAATTTCCCCAGATTCACCAATTGGTTCTGCTGTTATCAGGGCGAAAAAAGGTGAGGTTGTTGAGGTTGATGCTCCAAAGGGAATTATTAAATATAAGATTATCGAGATTAATTAGTGAAACAGCGAGTTGAGATATTATTAAAAGAAATTCGGGGCGATGTGAAATTGGCCTTAGAAGACCATGATGTATTGCGGTCTGAAATGGGGCAGATGGGGACAGGTTTGCGTTCTGAAATGAGACAGATGGAGCAGCGTTTAAACGGTAGACTTGACAGAGTTCATTCAAGCTTGAAAAACGAAATTATGGTTACAGGCCTGGCAATTAGCGATAAACTTGATGAGCACATCAAACAACCTGCGCATAGTTGAGCCGGTTGAAGTATTAAGGTATGAGTACGTTGGAAGGATAAAACTATATTAGCGGATAAGGTTCTGTTTCTTGTTTTAGCTTTTTGTTTTCTTTCTTGGGTCTTCCCCCCGTTGCTGATACTTCATCTGATTCTAGGACAAGTTTTTGCCAAACATACATTACATCTCTGAGAATGGTCGTAGCCGAGGTTACAAAATTGCTAAAAACATTAAACGCCTCAAGGGTAACCTGAGTTATGTTAAACTCTCTGAAAAAGCTCGTGTTCCATATAACACTTTAGAAAAAATCATTTTCACAAAAGAGACTAAGGAGCCAAAGATTTCCACTCTTTCAAAAATTGCTGTGGCCTTGGGCGTATCGGTTGACGATTTGATCAAATAAATCAAATTGCTTCTTGCCTCACAAAACATTCATGCATAGGCAGCAATGAACCACCCACACCCTTGACTGATGACGTCGGTTTCCATGGTTTCGCTTAAGAAGCCCTATTTTGAGGGTGATTTTGCAAAACGACCCTCTCCTCTTGAGGGTGAGATTTCTAAGCTTGATGGGTGAGGGCAAGAGACTTAGCATAGTTCATGCAAGTTTTTATTCCCTTGACTCGATATATCATATGTGGTATATATAAGTGATCAAAACATGCTAGATATGATATATTTAAGCGTAAGGAGGAAGTTATGTCAAAATTAAAGGATTTAAAAAGAAAACAACTTTCAGAAGGATTAAAAGCAGGAATGCCTGTTCCTATTGCTAAGCTTGGACAACGCCTGCGGGATATTAGGGAAGGGTTAGAGTTAACCCAAAAAATTTTAGCTAAGAAATTGGGAACAAGCCAAGCCCAGCTTTCAAGAATAGAAGAAAATCCAGAAACTACTACGCTCAAGAGCTTGGTTAAACTGGGAGAAGCTTTGGGTTGCAACTTTTCTGCGTTGATAACCTCTGAAAAAAGTTTGGAGGAGATGATCAATCAACAGGCCAAAAAAAAAGCTGAACAAATGCTTAAGCGAACCTTTGCCAATATGGCGATGGAGAAACAAGATCCAGGGAAAGAGGCGTATGAATTCCAGTTAAAAAAACTTATTGCTGAATTAACTGCAAATCCAGGGCCAGAGATTTGGGAGGAATAATGCCGCTAATTGAAAATGTTCCTGGGGCAACGCCCCTTGATGATCTTTCTGGATTAATTCCAGACCACATAACCACTCGCGAGCAATTAAATGAGTGGGAAGCTAGCAATATTTTGCAAGCTGTTAAAAAATATTTGAATAGGAGACGGGAAGTAGAAATTAATTTGAGGTGGTTAAAAGAAGTTCATAGAATTATGTTTAATGAAACATGGGAGTGGGCTGGTAAATTTAGACAAAAAAATTATAATTTGGGAGTTGATTGGCATCAGATTCTTGAACAAATGAAAGTTTTAGTCGATGATCTCCAGCATTGGCAGGCTGATAGGTCGCTAAGTATTTTTAGTCAAAGTGTTCGCCTGCATCATCGCTTGGTAAAAATTCACCCTTTTGTCAATGGAAACGGCCGCTATTCCCGTTTGGTCTCTGATATCTTTTTATTTGCCAATAATCAGCCATTGCTAGTGTGGCCTGATAAAGATTTGTTTGTGGCAGGTGGAATAAGAGAGCAGTATATTGCTGCGCTTCAGTCAGCAGACAAGGGGAGCTTCAAGTTGTTGGAAGAATTCACAACGAGATTTATAAAATAGCATGATGTATTGCGATCAGAAATGAGACAGATGGAGCAGCGTTTAAACGGCAAACTTGACAGAGTTCATTCAAGTTTGAAAAACGAAATTATGGTTACAGGCCTGGCAATTAGCGATAAACTTGATGAGCACATCAAACAACCTGCGCATAGTTAGTAAATTATAAAAAACCTCAAATGATTGAAGTTATTTAATGAATGTGCCGATATGTTTTTATGGTAGCGCCTTATCTTCCTAAATTGTTATTTCATGGCACAGCAGCAATAAGTGTTTACAGATCATATCGAGAAGCACAAGCGCTTAAGGATGAAAAACTTGAGGGAAGAAAACTCTTGGTTAATCCCAACCATCCCTTTCATGTTCATGGAGCATTGTATCCTAGCAATATCAATTATGAACTTGAACAGAAGCTATGTTTGGCTGATACATTACCGATTGCCTTCATGTATGCAGCTGAATGGAGTTCAGCAAAGATTCTTGATGGATCAATACAATTTATAAATACCATTGGAGGATCATTTAAACTATCGATTTCTGAAACTGATCCATTTAGTCCTCATCTTGATGACTTGGCTAAGCTTATAAAAAGATTAATCTGTTATGGCAGCTCAAAGGGGCATCTTTTTCCTCCTGGTGCAATTCTGGTTTTAGATGGGAAATATCTTGCTGATCATGAGCTTCTTGAGGTCCTTCCCCCTTCGATTTATTATAATCGCGATGAATATGCGCGTGTATCGTATCTTCCCTGGAGAGCTATTAAGGGATGTCTTCTTGTAAGCC
This sequence comes from bacterium, assembly GCA_043811955.1. Classification (GTDB taxonomy): domain Bacteria; phylum Margulisbacteria; class WOR-1; order O2-12-FULL-45-9; family O2-12-FULL-45-9; genus JBDRMQ01. The sequence goes on from JBDRMQ010000150.1 coordinate 9,854, forward strand.
CATACCCTACTAAAATTACTGGATTTGCTGGCAGAAATAAGGGCGTTTTGTATGATGCTTGCCAAGGGATGCGCGCTGTGTTTTTTTCTGAAAAGTTTTTTGGCTATTTACAGAAATCACAGACTAACGTTGCGCTCCAATAGGGGCAAGCATTTTTATAATAAATTCATGCTCCTATATTATCTTGACAATAGTTACCTAACAAGGTAGGATATTTGCAATGACGTTGGTTAACTGAGGTGTTTAATTATGGTTATAAAAGCGGTTTTAAGGGAAGAACTTGAAAATTCTAAGCGTTTGAAAAAGGAATATGAAAAAGCATTAAGAGAACTGCCTCAAGGGGCTTTGGTTTCAAAGGTTATAAAAGGGCATTGCTATTATTACTTGGTTAAGCGGGTAGCGGGGAAGGTTAAATATTCTTATAAGGGGAAAATTGCGGAATCGGAACGAAAAAAATATGAGATGGCCAAGAAAATGCGTGTAAAATACAAAAAGCTATTATCACAGGCAAAAAAGCAAATATCTTTCTTAGAAAGGTCACTTCGTGGAAGAGAAGAAGTATAAACTATGTTTCGAAGTTTTGAAACGCTTGCAAAAAGCTGGCGTTTTAGAAAATATTATGCTGATTGGAAGCTGGTGTCTTTATTTTTATAAAGATTATTTTTCGGGCTTAAACTTTACCCCTACAATTAGAACAAGAGACATTGATTTTTTGGTCCCACTGCCACCAAAAATTAAAAATAAAGTAGATATCCCAGAGTTGCTTAAAGATTTGGGTTTTCTCCTAGAGTTTGTTAGCTCAAAGGGATATATTAGGTTAGATCACCCTGAATTAATAGTGGGGTTTTTGGTGCCGGAACGAGGCAAGGGAAGTGATAAGCCTTATCCACTACCGCAATTAGGACTTAATGCTCAACCCTTAAGATTTTTGGACTTTCTGGTTGATAATTTGATCGAAATAGAGATAGGGAAGTTGAAAATTAGGTTGCCTCATCCAGCTGCTTTTGCTTTGCATAAACTAATTATTCTGGGCAGGAGAACAAAAAAAGAAAAGGCTGATAAGGATAAGGAGCAAGCATTGATGATTATTGATTTTATCGTTAGAAAAGAAGAAACCACAAAGCTAAGATCAATTTATTCTTCAATGCCCGTAAAATGGCAGAAGAAAATTGTAGCTGCGTTAGAGAAGCTTGACAGAAAGGATGTTGTGGCCATTCTCCAAGGCTAATTTTCATGCCCAACTA
>JBDRMQ010000151.1:0-3867 GCA_043811955.1 bacterium
GCGATGATGATCGCTTTGCTGTGAAGGGTTTTGTTGTCAACCATGACCTCAAAGTTATCTTTTTTCTTTTGGATAGAGGTGGTGTTTCCCCAAACAATATCCAGGCCTAATCTTTTGACCTGTTCTTGCATGCGATTGGCAAGTTCCATCCCTGAAACACCTTCTGGGAAACCAGGATAATTCTCAATTGAAAAAGTTGTTGAGGCCAGCCCGCCTAAGATCATCTTTTCAACTAAAAGGACATTTAAGCGGGCTCGAATCGCGTAAAGGGCCGCGGCTAGTCCAGCCGGCCCTCCGCCAATAATGATCAGGTCAAGGTTTGGTCTTTTTTTAGCTTTTATTTTCTGTGGTTTTGGTTGGGTTTTTAAACTAGTGGTCATCATTTTTGCAACTCCTCCTCAGAAATCACTATTTTACCGCTGCCAATAACCGAGATCTTTTTGCCAGCCAATTCGACCATGACTTCTTCCCCGCTTAATTTGTTTTCTCCTTGTTTTGCCGTGGCCGCCCCTTTAAGGATGATTTTTTCTGTTTCTGTTTGGTAATTGGCAGTGTTGCCCCAAGCCTTAATATCGTTATAATCAATTCTGACCCGGCCAGCCAGCTTGAGAGTACTGGTTTCTTGGTAATAAGTGATTTGATCGGCAAAGATCGTTGCCGTGTTCCAGGTAATCTTTGGCGAACCTTGGGCTGTAATCGTATTTTCTTTATTTAAGACCTCAAAAGATTTGGCCTCTATGGTGATGGGGGAGAGGGTCTGGGGACTAATGATTACTCGAGGTTTCCCCTCTAATTTTATTCTTTTAAGTCCGACATCGCTTTCCAACTTTTCCGCGTGGCTGGTGATCTCTCCCTTGTTGAGGACGATCCCCCCGCTGCAGAGCAGCTTTTTTGTGGCTAATTTCCAGCTTAAGTTTTTGGCTTGGAACCAATAGCTAGAGCTGTCTTTGGTAAGGTTAAAGATAGAAAGAACGAGTTTGCCGGGTTGATCTAAGATAGAATTAATTTTATTTTCTAGTTTGACATCATAACCAAGAGCGGTGTCTAGAAAAATTTCTTTTTTCTTCATGTCCCAAAGCGCGGCGGGAGAGATGAACTTAAGGGCTGCTTGGCCTTTTTCAAAAAAAGTCCCTTTGACTGTTTTAAGCGTGGCGACCTCGGTTGACTTGTTGATCATCGCGGAGTTAGCTTGTAGCTGCCAGTATTTTATGCCAGTGACAATTTCTTCAAAGGTAACGTCTTTAAAGCTAAGGTCGGCGACTTTTTCTTGTTCTTTGATCGTTTGGTTGATCCGAGTTGAGATGTCTTCTTTGGGGGAAAAGATGGCCCAAAAAAATATTGAGCCGATAAAAAGGAACGAAATAATTAGAATGATACGATAGGATAGCTTCATCCTAATATCCCAGGGCTTTTAGTCTCACCGCCTCCATCCGTTCAAGAAAGCCTCGCCAGCTGTCGCCTTTTTTGTAATAACCTTCGCCCAGCAGCAGGTGCAGGGCAGCTACGTTTTTGTCGATGGCTAAGCCCTTTTTAGCGTATTCCATGGCAGTATCAATCTCATTCATTTCGCCATAAATAAGGGAAATGTAACCAAAAGCCCAAACATTGTAAGGGTCGATCTTTAAAACGTTCTTGAGTTCACGAATTGCTTCTGTTTTTCTGTCGTTAAAATAGTAAGCAAAAGCCAGCCTAAAACGAAGCCGCCAATTAGAGGTGTCTTCCGTGACTTTATCAAAATACAACTCTAAGCCATATTTTCGAAATGATTTGTCAAGTTCCTCAACTTTTTTGAGCCTTGCCCAGCCATCCTGGATGTTGTTGGTATAGGCCAGGGTAATGGCCAGGTCAAAGTTTGCCAGGGCGCTGTTTGGGTTTTCAGCCAGGGCAGCCTCTTTTTGTTTGATTTCTTCTTTTAGTTCGGGGGTGATGCGCCAGGCCTGGGCCGAAGAACCAAGAACCAAGAACCAAATAACAAAGAACACAAAAGTACCAATAATCAAACTTGAAACATTGAGTTTTTTAACTTGGTTTTTCATTGGATCTTGATTTCTTGGCGTCTTGATTTTTATCATTTGGTGCCTCCTAATATTCTTTCGACGATATTTGTTGTTGAGCGCCCCTTGATCGGCGGAATGATAACAATTGTCCCGCCCAATTTTTTTACTAACTTGCCTTCAGGCAATTGGGAGATCTTATAATCCCCGCCTTTAACATGAACGTCCGGTTTAATGGTCTTTATCAGATTATCGGGTCGAGATTCTGAAAAGATAGTAACATAGTCAACGCACTCAAGGGAAGCGAGTATTTCTGCTCGTTCCAGTTCGGAAACATAAGGCCGAGGGCTGCCTTTTAATCCCCTAACTGAGCGGTCACTATTAAGTCCGATAATAAGGATATCGCCAAGCTTTTTTGCTTCTCGCAAATAGCGAACATGGCCTAGATGCAAGAGATCAAAGCAGCCATTGGTAAATACTATTTTAGCGTCCTCGCTTTTTAACTTTTTAACAATCAAGGCTAGCTCTGCGCGAGATTTAATTTTCTTGATAATTGGCTCATGTCCCGCAATGACTTCGGTTAATTCTTCGGCAGAGCAGGGGGCGGTGCTGATTTTACCCACCACAACAGAGGCAGCCGCGTTGGCCAAGATTAGGGCGTTCTTAATTTTGGTTTTACTAGCTACACTCAAGGCTAGGGTTGCAATGACTGTATCCCCAGCCCCGGTAATGTCATAAACTTCGCGTGGTACAGCTGGGATATGAATTGTCTTTTCCTTGGAGAAAAGGGTCATGCCGTCTCTGCCTTGGGTAATAAGAATGTTGTCTGAGCCAACGTTTTTGAGAAGTTTCTTGCCTGCTTGTTGCAAGGTTTTCTCATCTTGTATTTTTATCCCAGTGGCTAACCCCGCCTCTTTTAAATTTGGGGTCAAGATGGAGGCCCTTTTATATTTTTGATAGTTGGTGCCTTTGGGGTCAACTGCCACAAACTTTTTTAAGGAATGGGCTTCTTTAATTATTAGGTTGGCGGTAGCTTGACAAACAATACCTTTGCCATAATCTGAAATAATAATAACATCAACTCGCCTGATTATTTTTTTAATTTGAGTTAAAACTTTCTTAAGGAGTGGTGATGGTAGGTCAGTGCGATCTTCCCTGTCAACACGGACAACTTGCTGAAAACCAGCAATGATCCTTGATTTTAAGATTGTTGGACGGTCTTTTTCAGTGATTAGATATTTGTCAGGAACTTTAGCAGCTTTTAAGGCTTTGCGTAATTTTTCACCTGAGCTATCATGGCCAATAATTCCTACTAAGTAAGGAGTTGCGCCCAAGGCGGCAATATTAACTGCGACGTTGCCGCAGCCACCAGGGACATGGGTGATTTTTTTGACATCAGCAATAGGGACAGGGGCTTCTGGGGAGATTCGATTAACCCGGCTCCAGATGTGTTCGTCCAGCATTAAATCGCCAAAAACCAGGACCTTTTTCCCTTTAAATTTAGCGATGACTTCTTTTAGATTCTCCATACTATAATTATAGCGTATTTTAGGGGTTGGTTCTATGAAATTTGTTGACTTGAAATAAAGTTAATTGCTTCTTGCAGATTATCGGCAATATAATCAGGCTTATTGGTTAACCTTGTTTGTTCTTCCTGGCCCCTGCCGCTTAAGACTAGGATAGTCTTGGTCCCAGCATTTTTGCCAACCCCGATATCAGAATTCTTATCCCCAATCATAAAAGATTGATTTAAATCAATGTTGTGATCTTTGGCTGCTTTTTTGAGCATTCCAGGATTAGGTTTGCGACATTTGCAATTTTGCTTGTGTGGGTAGTGGCCGTGGTCAGGGTGGTGGGGGCAGTAATAAATAGC
>JBDRMQ010000152.1:0-6841 GCA_043811955.1 bacterium
GCTATCTGGCGCTCAAGATTGCGTACCCCAGCTTCTCGGGTGTATTCTTGGATAATCCCAAGCAAAACCCCTTCTTGAAAGTCAACTTGGCCCTTTGTTAAACCATGCTTCTCCAGCTCACGCGGGATCAGAAAACCTTTCGCTATACCAAGTTTTTCTTCTTCAGTATAACCAGACATCTCAATGATCTCCATCCGATCTCGCAGCGGCCTGGGAATTGGATCGCGAATATTAGCGGTAGTAATAAAAAAAACATCGGAAAGATCAAAATTAAGCTCAAGATAATGATCTGAAAATTCCTTGTTCATTTCAGGGTCAAGGACCTCAAGCAGTGCTGCCGCCGGGTCCCCGCGAAAATCACTTCCTAGTTTATCTATTTCATCAAGCAAAAAAACAGGATTATTCACCTCTGCTTTTTTGATCGATTGGATAATGCGGCCAGGCATCGAGCCAACATAAGTGCGGCGGTGGCCGCGAATTTCAGCTTCGTCCCGCACCCCACCCATCGCCACTCGCGTAAACTTTCGCCCCATAGCATTAGCGATTGACCGCGCCACCGAAGTCTTCCCCACCCCGGGCGGCCCCACTAAACAAAGAATGGTCCCACCCATCTTTTTTGTCAATTGCAAGACTGCGAAGTATTCCAAAATTCTTTCTTTAACTTTATCTAGGCCAAAATGCTCTTCATCAAGGGTTTTCTCAACTTCTTCAATATCAAGTTTGCTCTTTGATTTGTTCTTCCAAGGGAGCTCAATTACCCAATCAAGATAGGTCCGAATAACCGAAGCCTCGGCCCCCATTGAAGGCATTTGACTAAGTCTCTTTAATTCCTTATTGGCCTTGTCCCTCACCTCAGTCGGCAGCTTCGCGGCTTTGATCTTTTGGCTCAGCTCCACCAACTCAGGATGATCGTATTCTTCTTCTTCTCCTAATTCTTCTTGGATCGCGCGCAATTTTTCTTTTAAATAATATTCTTTTTGGACCTTTTCAATTTGCTTGCGAACTTTCCCTTGCAAGCCAGCCTCAACCTCAAGCACCCCCAGCTCTTTCTCTAAAATTTCAGAGAGACATTTTAGCCGCTCTTCCACTTTGATCGCGGCTAAAATTCGCTGCTTTTCTTCAACTTTCAAGGTTAAGTACGAAGCAATTAAATCCGCTAATCTGCCCGGATTATCAACATTAGTAATTGACATCAAGGTTTCTGACGGAATGCGATTGTTCAATTTCACATAAGCCTCAAATTGTTTAATAATCTGGCGCACGAGGGCTTCGGCTTCAATGGAAATATCCTCTGGCTCAGGGATCTGAGAAACCTTGACCACAAAATGAGGCTCTTCACTAACAAACGAGCTAATTTTAACCCGACAAATTCCCTCAACTAAAATTTTTGTCGTCCCATCGGGCAGGGCCATCATCTGAACAATCTCTGCCATGGTCCCAATTGAAGAAATATCCTTCGCGGTTGGGTCTTCTTCGTCTTCATTTTTTTGCGAGGCAAAGATCAGTCTTTTATCTTCAGCCAAGGTCCCTTCAAGCGCTTTGATCGACCGGCACCGCCCAATAAAAAGCGGAACGATCATTTGAGGAAAAACAACAATATTACGCAGGGGAATAAGGGCAAGTTCTTCTTGTCCAATAGATCTCTTTTTGTCGGATTTTTTGCCTGAAGCGGCCATAGATTATTTTGATTTTTTTTCTTGGGCCCCGGACTTGCTGTGACTGATAACTTCGTCAATTAATCCGTATTTGACCGCTTCCTCCGCCCCCATGTAAAAATCTCGGTCGGTATCGTTCTCAATTTTTGACAAAGGCTGACCAGTATGACTAACCAGAATCTCGTTTAAGGTATGTTTAATTCTCAAAATCTCTTTGGTTTGAATCTCAATGTCAGTTGCTTGACCCTGGGCTCCACCAAGTGGCTGATGGATCATTATCCTAGCATTAGGCAAAGCAAAACGCTTCCCCTTTTCGCCTGCGGTTAAAAGGAGTGCCCCCATACTTGCGGCTTGGCCAACACAAATAGTTGAAACCTTGGTCTTCAAATACTGCATGGTATCATAAATTGCTAAACCGGCTGTCACGACCCCACCCGGAGAATTAATATACATAAAGGTATCTTTATTAGGGTCGTCTGCTTCCAAGAAAAGAAGCTGGGCAATAATTGTATTCGCTACCATATCATCAATCGGGGTCCCGACAAAAATAATTCGCTCTTTTAAAAGTCTTGAATAGATATCATAGGCCCGCTCACCCTTTGCTGACTGCTCCACAACCATCGGGATCATTTGCGCTCGCTCTGTCATTTCAATTCCTCCTTCTTGTCCTGGGTCTCATCAGGGTGGGGTTCTTCCTTCTTAGATTCAACCAGGTGTATTTTCGCTTTTTCCTCGATAAAGTCAAGGGCTTTTTTGCGGAGCATATAATCTTCCATGTATTCTTTCATGCTATCATTCACCCGATTCTTAAGATCCTCAAGCTTTTCCCCGGAAGAAGCGGAAATAACCTTTAGCTCTTCTTCAATTTCCTCTGCCTCAATTTTCAGATCTTCAGCTTTAGCCACCTCACGCAAAACAATCTTCCCCTTAATTCTCAACTCTGCGGTCTTACTGACCTCATCACGCATAGTTTGCATATCTTTTTTAACTGCCTTAAGGTAATCTTCAAAATTCAGACCGCTTTGAGCAATTGAGCTCCGCAACTCATCCATCATCAAGTCAATTTCGCGCTCCAGCATCCCCTTGGGAACCTCAAACTGGGCCTCCTTTGAGACCATTGCAATTAATTTATCTTTTGCTTCTGCCTCAGCCCGGCCAGTCTTATCTTTTAACAAAGCTTCTTTAACTTCCGCTCTAAGTTCTGCCAAGGTTTGGTGTCGGCTGACTTTTTTGGCAAACTCATCATCAAGCGGCAAAATCTCTGGCTTACCATCTGCGCCAGGTTTAGCAAATCTTTGCTGCATGTTGCCCAAGACCTTCTCAACATCATCGTCAGTAACATCAACCTTAGTCTTATCAACCTTTAGGCCCTTATATTTACCAAGTTTAACCTCTGGATAAACATCTATCTCTAATTTAAAAACAAAAGGGTTATCCTTTGTCTGTTGAATAATATCAATCTTGGGAAAATCAACTGGCTCAAGTTCAGCCTCTTTAATAATTTGGGGATAAAGGTTAGAAATCAAGTCCTGGGCAGCTTGGGCTTCAACATATTCGCGGTTAATTGATTTCTCAACCAGGTTTTTGGGGGCTTTACCTTGGCGAAAACCAGGGATTCTAATTTCCCGGCCAGCTTGAGTTAAAGCTTTTTGAATAAATTCTTCAAATTTATCGTATTCTTCTTCAATTTCAATCGTAAAGGTATTTCCAATACGTTCTTTTGAATTTATCTTCATAGTGATTAATATTATACAATAAATCCCCCTACAAATCACCCTTAAGTTTTGCTATAATACGAAATATAAGCCTGAGATTGAATACCGATCGCTCGGTATTGAGTCGCAGGTTTATTATTAGGAGGAAAAAAATGACAAAACATAAAAAGCTGGCTAAATGGGTTAAAGAATGCGCGCTACTTTGTAAACCAGATAAAGTTGTCTGGTGTGACGGTTCTGATGCTGAACGGAAAAAGCTGAAAAAAGAGACTTATCAAACAGGAGAAATGATTAAGCTTAACCAGGAAAAGCTCCCGGGCTGCTCCTACCACCGAACCGCAATTAACGACGTGGCCAGGACAGAGAACCTCACCTTTATCTGCTCAAAAAACAAAAGCAATGCCGGGCCAACCAACAACTGGATGAGCCCGAAAGAAGGTTACCAGCGCGCCTCTGACATTATCCGCGGTTCCATGAAAGGCCGGACCATGTATGTTGTCCCTTTTTCTATGGGGCCGGTTGGCTCTCCATTCAGCAAGATTGGGGTTGAGTTGACCGACAGCGCTTACGTTGTTCTTAATATGAGGATAATGACCAGGATGGGCAAGTCTGTCCTTGACTACCTTGAAAAAACAAACAGCAAATTCACCAAATGCCTGCATGGCAAGGTTAATATCGATATCAACAATCGCCTGATCCTGCATTTCCCGGAAGATAATACTATTATCAGCGTTAACTCCGGTTACGGCGGCAATGTCTTACTGGGCAAAAAATGTTTAGCCTTAAGGATTGCTTCTGTTTTGGGCCGCGATGAGGGATGGATGGCCGAGCATATGCTCATTATGGGAATTGAAGACCCGTCTGGCTATATCGCCTATGTCGCCGCAGCCTTCCCCTCAGCCTGCGGCAAAACCAACCTCGCTATGCTCGTTCCTCCCCAAGGATTAAAAAAGAAAGGCTACCGCATTTGGACGGTTGGCGATGATATTGCCTGGATGAAGATTGACAGCGACGGCAAACTTTGGGCAATAAACCCTGAAAACGGCCTCTTTGGCGTTGCCCCAGGGACCAATAGGAAGACCAATCCTAATATGATGGCCGCCTTAAACAAAGATGTAATTTTTACCAATGTCTTGCTTAAGCCTGATAAAACCGTCTGGTGGGAAGATGGCGAGCCGCCAATCCCTCAAAAAGGAACTGACTGGAAAGGGAACTCTTGGAAACCAGGCCAACACGACGAAAATGGCAAGATCATTACTGGCGCGCATCCTAATGCCCGCGTTACTGTCCCGATCCAAAATATAGCAACAATCACTAACCGCCTGGAGCACCACCACGGCGTACCGATTTCAGCCATTATATTCGGCGGCCGCAGGGCCTCTGTTGCCCCGCTGGTTTATGAATCACTCACCTGGGAGCACGGGGTATTTATGGGTTCAACCATGGCGTCAGAGCGCACAGCCGCGCAATTTGGCAAACAAGGTGAGGTCCGCCGCGATCCCATGGCCATGCTCCCATTTTGCGGCTACAACATGAGTGACTATTTTAAGCATTGGATAAAGCTAGGGAAACAGATGACCCCGCCCCCGAGGATTTTCAATGTCAACTGGTTCAGGAAAGATGAGGACGGAAACTTTTTGTGGCCGGGTTTTGGCGAAAACTTAAGGGTGCTGGAGTGGATTATGCGCCGCTGCCGCGGCCAGGTAGATGCCAGAAAAACAGCTATTGGTTATGTGCCGCACGACCATGACATTGACCTGACTGGACTAAAATTCCAGCCAGACAAATTAAAGCAACTCTTTAGCATCAGCAAAAAAGATTGGGAAGTTGAAGTCGAAGGGATCAGGGCTTTCTATGCCAAATTCGGCCAAGAGCTTCCCAAAGAGCTGGCCCACGAGCTGAAAGAGCTGGAGAAACGGCTGAATAAGTGACTAAAGTAGCTGTAATCGGCGCTGGGCCGGCAGGACTAATGGCTGCGGGAGTTGCCGCAGAAACCGGCGCATTGGTTGTTCTCCTGGAGAAAAACGAACAATTGGGCAAAAAACTGCTCATCACCAGCAAAGGCCGCTGCAACATTACTCGGGCTGAAGAAGACCCTCAAATATTTATCAATGACTTTGGCAAGAATGGCAAATTCCTCTATCCAGCCCTTAATGCGCTTAGCATTGAAGACACCATTCAATTTTTCAATTCAAAGGGACTGAAAACCAAAGTCGAGCGAGGTAAAAGAGTTTTTCCGGTTTCCGACAACTCACATGATGTCTGGCAGGTTTTGTTGGATTTTCTAAAAAAGAATAAAGTTCAAATAGTTTGCAATTCTCCTGTCAAAAGCCTGGCCAAAAAAAACAGCCTAATTGAGAAAATAATAACGACAAAAGATGAAATAGTAGCGGATAAATATATTATCGCAACTGGCGGGCTCTCCTATCCTGAGACAGGCAGCTCTGGCGATGGCTTTAAGTGGGCCAAAGACCTCGGGCACACAATTGTTGAACCAAAACCTACCCTTGTCCCCATAAAATGCAAAGAGACCTGGATAAAAGCTGTTGAGGGACTTTCACTCAGGAACGTCCGGATCACTGCTTATCAAAATGGCCGCAAACAAGACGAAAGGTTTGGTGAGGCACTTTTTACGGGTGATGGGATGAGCGGGCCAATCATCCTGGACCTGAGCAAAAAGATTGGGCAGCTGCTCTCAAAAGGTGAAGTTGAGTTAAGGATTGACCTAAAACAAGCGCTTGAGTTTCCACAATTGGACGAACGGATCCAGCGCGATTTTAAAAAGAGAAGCAACGGCATGTTCAAAAACAGCCTTGATGATCTCCTGCCGCAAAGTCTTATCCCGGTCTTTATTAGGCTGTCGGGGATTCCTCCCCAAAAAATAGTTAATAGTATTACCAAAGAGGAACGCAAAATACTGCTCCACTTATTTAAAGAGCTAACTGTTCACGCTGTAGCCATCGCCGGCTTTGAAAAAGCCGTCATAACTTCCGGTGGAGTTTCGCTGAAAGAAATTGACCCAAAAACCATGAGATCAAAATTAATTGATAACCTTTATTTTGCCGGGGAAATTTTGGATTTGGATGGGCCAACCGGCGGCTATAACCTTCAGGTTGCTTGGAGTACTGGGCATCTGGCAGGGGAAAATGCAGCCAAGGAATAAAACAATAAAATTATTATTACTATTGGTTTTTTTTCAGTCAGTTGCGTTGGCACAAGTCACCAAATTCCCAGCCAATAAAGTCTCCGGCGCCGGCCCCTTTCCTTACAATTATCGAATAATTGACAAAAATATCCACGCTGGCGGCCACCCGCTTAACCCGCAAAAAAAATTGCGCAATTCCGACCAACAGGTTCTTGCTATTTTAAATTATTTAAAATCCCAGGGCGTTGAGACCATTATTGATCTGGAAAATACCGGCTGGATCCAAAAACGCTACGCCAAAGAGTTAAACCAAACCGGAATAAAAA
>JBDRMQ010000153.1:0-2156 GCA_043811955.1 bacterium
GCGGGTATTTTTATATTTTAACCCGGGATTCCCCAAGCCAACAATTAAATACATTCTCCTCTCCCCTCACACCTCACCGCCCACACAGATTCCCTATCTCCCATACGAAAACTCGACACCCAAACGAACATCAGAGGTAACCGTTTTAACTGGATCAGCCGGTTTTTCCTTTAAGTAAGAAACCCCCAAGACCTCGGCATACATTTTAAAATTACGAAAGAGATCGTTTTTATTGCCAATATTTTGCCATGGTTCAAACCTGATCCCAACCCCATAATCAGCTACATTGAGAAAATAATAATCAGCCCCAGATTTGCCTGAAGTAGTGATATCTGTTCTTAAATAAACCCCAATCCCTTCCCTAAGATGTAGGCCAACTTTGGGCTGAAAACTAAAAACATAGTCTGCAAACCCTTGGTCCCCGGTCCAACCAAAGTTAGACTGGCGCAATGACAGGTTCATCCAGAGTTCCCCCCAAGGAAGAGCACGAGTTGGCTCTATAGTATTCCAGGTATGCCAAACTTCAACTCCATAACGAAGATCAGTTTTTGCCAGAGACTCTGCTGTGGCAGAATATTTTAAGTAACTAGCAGATAAAGTTTCTGCATAAATCTTAACCCCTTTTAACCACTGAGTTGTCCAGGTCTCGCTCTTGAATTCACGCAGCGGCATAATCCGCACCCCAGCCCCTGAATGAAGGTAGTTATCCCAATAGTCATTTGTTTGTGAAGAGACCCCATAATAAACCCCATAAACCTGCATAGGGAGATCTAAAACATTAAGCCCAACCTTTCCTTCAAACCGGCCTAAGATTGAAGAAAAGCTCTTTTTCTCAATGTTGGTATCATAGAAAGCAGCATTATTCCAAAGTTCAATAAATAAAAGGGGAGTGTTTGGAGCAGCCAGGGCTGGCCGCAAAAGGGAAAAAAGAATAATAATACTAAGAATAATCTGTCTTAACATAAAAATAAGGGCCGGGGGGCTACCCCAGCCCAACAAATCCTAATCGCCAACAACCAGGGTTACATTGTCGATATTAAAATCAACACTGCCGCTGGCTGAGCTAGCTAGACAAAGGAGCTGCATCTGCAAAAGACCGCCAGAGAGCCCAGCGACTTGCGGATTCCAAGCATCATCACCAACACCAGAATTATCATCAACAAAATCTTCAAAAGCGATTACCTGTCTGCTCCAACCATACCAATCAACAACAACGTTATAAACCAATTTATCGTCAGCAGTTGGCGCATAGTTGTTTGAGGCATCTTGTTCAACCTGCCAATTGCCATTGTCATCATCAAAAAGTTCAATCTTAAGCGTGCCAGAACCTGGTCCCCGTCCATAAATATCAAGCTGAATTGAATCATATTTCGCTAAATCACTCCCTTCTTTAGCGATATAAGCGCCACAGCCACCAACATACCAATCAGTAGCTGTCCCTTTCAAGGAAAGAGAAAAAGACCCTGTACCTGGATCATCTTTAGTTAACCCTTTATTGGAAGCTGCCTCAACCTTTGCGTCAAAAGTCCACCAATCCCTAGGATAACGTAAGCTCCCAGACTCAAAATTATCGATTAAAAAATCTCCCGCAGCACTTCCTCCTTGAACAGGACTCTTCGGCGCCGCCCCCCCCATAGCAAAAACCGAACTAACCAACAAACAAGAAACCAAGAAACCAATTAATAACAGACCTTTTCTCATCTATTTCCCCCCCTTATTTTAATTCTAAGATCCCCCAAACACTAGGATCTTTGTAAAAATAATAATCACCATTCCAGATAAATTGTTTTTGCCGCTCACCGCGTTGATCCGCGTCATCAAAGGCAATATCAAATCCTATTTTACTCCCCTTTGCCGGCACAAACTTCCCTTTAAAAAATTCCCACGGAATTTTAGCTTCAAGAATATAACCAAGCGGCTCAGCAGTCTTCACAACCTTGATCTCACTGTCCTCAGGATTGCGCCTTCGCTGCCAACTCCAAATACTTGGTAAATTAGATTTGCCGTCCCCTGTACCAAAACCAAGCTGGTAATCACCAGAAGTAAAAGCAACCCTTTTAGGGTCTGCTTTTTGACTCAGTCCTAAAACTATTTCAATCGCATCACCATTCCAAACATTATGTTTTTGCTGAGTATTGATGAGTGGAGTACTATCA
>JBDRMQ010000154.1:0-3434 GCA_043811955.1 bacterium
CCAGTCTAAAATACCGGCAAGGGAATTAGAGGCAAGAGACAAGAACCAAATAACAAAAATAATTTTTGTCCTCATTATCTAATATTATACCAAACTCCCTTGCAAAAGCACGATTAAAGCTATAAAATTAAGCCAAATTCACTAAGGAGGATTCACAATGACAAAAGAAGAAAACAGCAACTGTTGCGGCGGGGGCAAAGAAAATATGAAAGAAGAAATTAAAGTAAAAGGTGAACAGTTAGTCGCGAAAACCAAAGAAATCCTTAAAGAAGGTAATGTTCGCAAAATTTCGATCAAAGATAAAAATGGCAATGTTGTCTTGTCAATCCCTTTAACTATTGGGGTAGTTGGCGCGGTTATTGCCCCATTTTTGGCTGCTGTTGGCGCGGTAGCTGCCCTACTTACTGAATGCACAATTACTGTTGAGAAAAAAAACTAGGCCTACCTGGTTGGGGTAATTATTAACTGGTATAATTACCCCATGGACCTTTTTGACAGCAATATCAAGGATTACCAGGCCAAAAACGCCCCGCTTCCTTTTAGAATGGCACCCAGAACAATTGACGAAGTTGTGGGACAAGAGGAAATCCTAGGTGAAGGTAAACTTCTGCGCCGACTAATTGAAACAGATAAAATCTCATCGCTGATCCTTTACGGCCCACCAGGCACTGGAAAGACAACAATTGCTAGAGTTATAGCAAATTCAACCAAGGGTCATTTCGAATGGCTTAACGCTTCAATCGCCAAAGTTGATGATATCCGCAAAGTCTCCCTTGAAGCTAAAAACAGGATTAAACATTACCAAACCAAAACAATTCTGTTTTTAGACGAGATCCATCGCTTTAACAAGCTCCAACAAGATGCCCTCCTTCCTGATGTTGAAGAAGGAAACCTAGTTTTAATTGGTGCAACCACAGAAAACCCCTTCTTTTATGTTAATTCCGCTTTAGTTTCCAGATCACAGATTTTCGAACTTAAACCACTTAGCACAGACAATCTTAAAGCTTTAATTAAAACCACAATTGAAGACAAAGAACGAGGCTTGCGTAACTTAAAAATTAGAATTGACGAAGAAGCCATCGAACATTTAGCTAAATTATCAGACGGCGACGCTAGAAGAACCTTATCTGCCCTAGAATTAGGAGTTTTATCTACTCCAAAGAACA
This sequence comes from bacterium, assembly GCA_043811955.1. Classification (GTDB taxonomy): domain Bacteria; phylum Margulisbacteria; class WOR-1; order O2-12-FULL-45-9; family O2-12-FULL-45-9; genus JBDRMQ01. Next base: position 1,167 of record JBDRMQ010000154.1, read on the forward strand.
AAAATAGCCTGATCCATTTCACCCTAAAAGTTGCGGAAGAATCAATCCAGAAAAAAGCCATTGTTTATGACAAGAAAGGTGAAGGTCACTACAATACAATTTCAGCTTTTATTAAATCAATGCGCGGCTCTGATCCTGACGCAGCGCTTTACTATCTGGCCAAGATGATCTACGCAGGTGAAGATCCAAGATTCATCGCCAGAAGAATCGTCATCTGCGCCAGCGAAGATGTGGGAAATGCTGACCCCCTAGCTCTAGTCATTGCTAACTCAGCCATGCAAGCTGCAGAGTTTGTTGGCTTTCCAGAAGCCAGAATTATCTTGGCTCAAGCAACTACTTATGTCGCCACAGCACCAAAAAGCAATGCCGCTTACCTTGGCATTGACGCCGCGCTTAAAGATGTCAAAGAAAACCCAACCCTGGAAGTGCCAAAACATTTGCAAAATGCTGTCTACAAAGAGGAAAAGGCCAGAGGCAAAGGCACAGGGTATAAATACGTCCATAATTATGAAGGCGGGCATGTTAAGCAAGATTATTTGCCGGTTAATAAAAAATACTACGAGCCCAAGGATATTGGGTTTGAGAAGAAAATTAGAACGCGGATGGAGGAGCTAAAGAAAAAATGAGATTACTCGGGGCTCACATGTCGATCGCAGGAGGAGTTGATCAAGCAATTGACCGAGGGGAAGAGCTTGGCTGCACAGCCATTCAAATTTTCGTTAAGAATAACAACCAATGGCAAGGTCGACCGCTTAATCCACCTGAAATTAAAAACTTTATTAGACGCCGAGAAGAAACAGGCATTTTTGTCTTTGCCCACGCTGGCTATTTGATTAATCTGGCCACGAATGATCCAGCCAACCATAAAAAATCCATGGACTCAATGCTTGATGAGCTGGAGCGCTGCGAAAAATTAAAAATCCCCTTCTTGGTCGTCCATCCTGGCTCACATCTAAAACAAGGTGAGGAAATCGGACTTAAAAAAATTATTGAAAGCATTAACAGCTTACTAAAATCTACCAAAGATTATAAAGTTAAGATCGCGCTAGAAACAACTGCTGGTCAGGGCTCAAATCTCGGCTACAAATTTGAACACTTAGCTCAAATTATAGAAGGAGTAGCTAAAAAAGAGCGCCTGGGTGTTTGCTTTGATACCTGCCACAGCTTTGCGGCCGGCTATCCAATCAACAAGGAAACTTTTTCAGAGTTTGGTATGGTCATTGGGATAGACAAACTTTTAGCTTTTCATTTTAATGATTGCAAAGAAGACCTCGGCTCCAAAAAAGATCGGCATGAGCATATTGGTCAGGGCAAAATCGGCAAAGAAGGTTTCAGGATTATTTTAAATGACCCACGATTCAAAGATGTTCCGATGGTTTTGGAAACACCAAATGATCAAGAAAATAAGCTCAACCTGATGAATATAAAAACCCTGCGTAGTCTGATAGAATAACCCTATGAACTATGAAGAGCTTGGTTTTGCCAAGGTTGACCACCATCGCATAAAACGCCAAGGTATGCCCGAAGTTGTCTATTGTGCCGGCAAAACACCAGCTCAAGTTGCCAAAATCGCCAAAAGCATTGCCAAAGCTGGGCAGCCTGTTTTAGCCACCCGCGCGGACAAGAAACATTTCCAAGCTGTTAAAAAGGTTTTGAAAAAGGCAAAGTATTTTAAGACAGCGAAAATAATCGTTTGCGAAAAGAAACCGCGACAGCTTGTCCCGACTTTACGTCGGGATTTAGTCGCAGGTTCCTTAGTAGCTATTGTAAGCGCCGGCACCTCCGACCTCCCCACCTCCGAAGAAGCTGCCGTTACCTTAGAATTTCTAGGGCTCAAAGTTAAAAGATTCTATGACGTTGGAGTCTCTGGAATCCACCGCTTAATGGACAATATAGAAGAGATTAAAAAATCTCAAGTAATAATTGTAGTCGCCGGGATGGAAGGGGCCCTCCCCTCTGTCATTGGAGGACTGGTTGATAAGCCAATTATTGCTGTCCCAACCTCTGTTGGCTACGGTGCAAATTTTGAGGGGCTCTCTGCCCTTCTCACTATGATGAACAGCTGTGCCACGGGAATTGCAGTAGTCAATATTAATAATGGTTTTGGCGCCGCAGCTATGGCGCATACTATTATTAATTCGACTGCTATGTTATAATTTTAAGCAGGTGAAAAAATGCCAGAAATAAGCAGATTTTTTGGAATAGTCATTGGTGTATTTTATGATGATCATAACCCTCCTCATTTTCACGCCAGATATCAAAGACATA
>JBDRMQ010000155.1:0-7064 GCA_043811955.1 bacterium
CTCACTTCCTCCTCGGCATCAATATTTGGGTGTTGCATTGACCAAGTCAGGAAAAATTTCACTAATCTCATATTTGAGACCCTTGATTTTTAGGGGTTTTTAAAATTTACTAGTGGGACTAAAATAACAAGGGAACATTCAAAAAGGGGCATCATCTCCCCGGATTGCTCAAATTACAACAGTTTTCTTAATTATTTGCCATAATACTGCGGAAAACTTGGGCGGTAAGTCCGATGTCTTCAAAACGAGTTGAAGAATGAAGTGCGATTTCACCATTTTGCTCTTTTTCTAAAAGGAGTCGATTGCTATATATAACAGAATCATCAACCACTGCTCGCTGATATCGACTCCCCTCATCAAGCTGAATTGCCAAATAATAAACCTCACTGCTATCCCCAAAACCCTCTCTGGGGTCCAAACCATCAACAATCGTGTTTTCCCAATCCCTCAAGTGAAATTTAAGACCATCAACATTCAACCGTTTTAGATGAAACATCACAACTTTTTTGGCATCAGCTGGAACACTCGCGGCAAAGTAATCCAGCACATCAACTAGATTGTGCTCACTCTGCTCTGGGAAAAATAAAGGGGTTATCCTAGGCAAGGAAAGCAGTGCCGGAAGCAATAATAACATCACAAAACCCATGGCAAGTTTTTTGCGACTCCCAAAAAGTTCGTCAATTACATAAACAACTAAGCCGGCAAAGATAACATAAATAAAAGGAACAATAACATAGATCATTTGCGGGGCTTTGGTTGGAACAGTGAGGACCAGTAAGACCAAAACCGTCCAGACATATACATACAAACTGTTAAGCCCGCGATAGCGGGCGGCGATCATTGGCAAAAGGAGCGAAATAACCATCAGAAAACCAAACCAAGGAGAAAAAGAGAGATTGCTAATAATAACTTTAGGATAATAGATTAAATTTTCCAGGCCATAAAGCATCTCTCCCCCGGAATACCTAAAAATCGAGGTGAAAAGCAAAAAGACCTTTCTGGAAAAAGAAAAAGAAAACCACAAGCCCCCTAAAAAGAGAAAAATGGACAGGGTGATCACTTTACGATAGGACCACCAAATAAAACGCACCGCGTATTTTTCTCCCTGTTTACGCAAACGAAGTGCCCCAACAATGATCGGCATAAGTTTCATCAAAGTTAAGACAAAAAAAGCCGGAATAAGAAGATAAGCATACAAATAATTAACATAAATCGAAATGCCAAGCAGCATAATAAAAAGAATGTATTCAATGGTTATTTTGCGCTCTTCAGATATCAAATAAAGATAAGCACAAGCCATAAAAAGCAGCCCCCCCAACCCCTCCAGCATGTTTTGCGCCGCAAATTGAAGCATCATGGGAGAGGTTAAGGCTAAAAACACGGCAATTATCCCGACCCGAGGCCCTTTTTCAGCGCACAACTTGTTCGACAGCAAATAGATCAAAACAACGGAGACAAAGAAAAAAGCCAGGCTTAAAAGTCGAGCGGCAATATAATTCGCGCCAAAAACTAAAAAGTACCCAGCCAAAAGCCAAGAGTGCAGGAAAGGCCAAACCATTTGTCGGTTGGTGTCGTAAATAAAACTAACTAAATCAAAAGATCTTAAGTCACGCCAGATCCACAAGCCATACAATCCATGCTGAGCCTCTTCAATCGTAAAAGCATCACCGTGTAAGATATGATTAGCAAAGATTATCCCAGATGCAAGAAGTGTTGCAATTAAAACTATCAGCAACCCGCTAGTAAAATAGTCCCTCTTCAAGGCAGGTAAATTATACCTTTGCTTTTTGGTCAAGTCAACGAGTGTTTGCCGCGGGGTAGACATAATTTAATAGCTAGGGTAAACTGAGTTTTACAACCAATGCTAAATCATAAAAATCTGCCCACAGGGGGACAAAAAATAATTAAAACCCTGCAAGCCAGCGGCGAGCAAGCCTATCTGGTAGGCGGCTGCGTCAGGGACCTCTTTTTAGGCCAACAGCCTGGTGAGTGGGATATCACTACCTCGGCTAAACCAGACAAAGTAACCTCCCTCTTTAACAAGGTAGTCCCAACTGGCCTTGACTATGGCACAGTCACTGTTATTTTGGATGACGGGCAATACGAAGTAACAACCTTTCGCGCTGATGAGAAATACGTTGACGGCCGGCACCCGTCAAACGTTAAATTTACTGATGATCTAAGACAAGATCTCTCCCGCCGAGATTTTACCATTAATGCCATGGCCTTTGACCCTGCTGCCAATAAGCTGGTTGATAATTTCTTTGGCCAAGCTGACCTTGAGGCAAAGCTGATCAGAACTGTAGGCAACCCCCTTGATCGTTTTTCTGAAGATGGTTTGCGCTCTGTCCGCGCCTGCCGTTTCGCGGCAAAGCTCGGCTTTAAAATTGAGGAACGAACTTTCGCGGCAATTTCAAAAACCATACATATTACTAAAAAGGTCGCGCCAGAGAGGATCCATGACGAAATAATGAAACTTCTTCGAGCCCCTGAACCATCAATCGGCTTTGAGCAAATGAGACTGGCCGGTCTGCTCAAGCTAATTTTGCCAGAGCTTGAAAAATGTTTTGGGATCAAGCAACCCAACGAGTTCCACAACTTTGACGTCTACTGGCACAACCTAAAATCATGCGACGCTGCCCCAGTCAACAATCCCTTGGTCCGTTTGGCCGCCTTGCTCCACGATATCGAAAAACCATCGTGCGAAGTTGACCAAACTTTTTACAATCATGACAAAGTCGGCCAAGCAACAGCTAAAAAAATACTTAAAAGGTTAAAATTTAGCCGGTCTGAAACAGAAAAAGTCGCGAACCTGGTCTCTCATCACATGTTTAATTACACCCAAGATTGGACAGATGCCGCGGTCCGGCGCTTTATCAGGAGAATTGGCGGCTTGCAAAATATCCCAGATCTTTTCGCCCTGCGCCAAGCTGACGCAGCTGCCATGAAAAGCAAGGTTGGAGCAGAATACTTAACAGAGCTCCAAAAACGCGTCGATAAAATAATTAAAGAGCAAAACGCCCTTCAAGTAACGGATTTAAAAATTAATGGGAACGAGATCATGAAGTCGCTCAAGATCAAACCCGGCCCCAAAATCGGGCAAATCCTTAACTTCCTGCTGGAAAAAGTTTTGGACAACCCGGAATTAAACGAAAAAGAAACCTTAATAAACCTAGCCAAAAAGCATGCGTAACTTTCTTATCCTAATCTTAGCCTTATTTTTTTTAAAGCCGGTTTACGCTGAGATAAATAAAATAGAAGCTAATGCTGATCGCGGCTTTGACTACCTTGATATATACTCCACCCAAGACGTAAAGGCGAAAGGCCTGCTGCTCGAGAACAAACTAGTCCTTGATTTTACCGGAGCAAAAATCTCGCCTGGGATCAATATTAGCCGAAAAACATCAAAGCGCGTCAAAAACATCCGAGCCTATCAATTCAACAAAGAAACCGCCAGGATAGTTATTGATCTCAAACAAGGGATAGAATACGATCTGGTCCATGTTTTTGGCCGGGGTAAAATCGTCGTAGAAATTTCTGACCGGCTCGATGAAGCGGAAAAAATTATCGCCGCTTGGGAAGCCAAAAATCTCAACCTAAAAAGCACCCCGCTTAAAAGCCAAAAATGCTCGCCCCGCAAAGGTCAAGATCTCTCCCTGCTGGGAAAAGTGATCATTATTGATCCGGGCCATGGGGGCAAAGACCCAGGGGCTACTTCAGTTAGCGGAATAAAAGAAAAGGAATTAACCCTGCAAACAGCCAAACAAGTAGTTGAAAAACTAACCGCAGCAGGGGCAACTGTTTATCTGACCCGCGGGGGGGACGATACCAGCAATTTAAAGGAAATTGTCGCGTTTACTAACCAAATTCGGCCGCACCTTTTTATCTCTATCCATTATAATTACGCCAGCCAAGAAAAGATTGCCGGCACGGAAACTTATTATTACACCAGCCAAAGCCGCAAATTAGCCCTGGCAGTCCACCAAGCCCTGGCCAGTGGGCTGGGAAGAAGAGATCGCGGGCTCCGCAAAGAGATGTTCTACGCTATCCATCACGCCAAGGTCCCAGCCATCCTTATTGAACCTTTGTACCTAAGCAATTATAATGAAGAAAAACTAGCACGCTCTAGCAGCTTTCAAGAAAATATCGCCAAGCAAATTACAATCGGGGTGAAAAACTATTTCAGAAATAGGTAAGATCAGAAAAATTGGGATTGAAGGGATCAAGCCACGAGCTGGTGGCAGCCAAAACGTAACTAAAATGATCCCCTCTTCGCCTATTGGGGTTTTTGATTCTGGGGTTGGCGGACTAACTGTCCTTAAACAAATCATGGAACAGCTCTCGCTTGAAGATGTGCTCTACCTGGCTGACAGCGCCCGTATCCCTTATGGCAACAAAACACCAGAAGAAATAATCGCAATCAACCGCGAGATTATACCTTTTTTAATCAAGAACAAGGCCAAACTAATCATTATGGCTTGCGGGACATCAAGCGCCCTTGCCTACCCAATTTTGCGGGATGAATATCCTGTCCATCTGATCAATTTAATTGAGCCCGGGTCAAGGGCCGCGCTTAATGTCAGCAAAACCAAAAAAATCGGCGTGATTGCCACCGCGGCCACCATTAATTCCCTGGCTTACCAGAAAAAAATAAAAGAGCTAAATAGTGATGCCAAGGTCCACGCTACCGGCTGCCCTCTTTTTGTCCCTTTAATTGAAGGGGGATTTACAGAAACTGAAGAAACTAAAAAAGTTGCCAAAGAATATCTAAAACCATTGCTCAGAGAAAACATTGACACCTTAATCTTAGGCTGCACCCACTATCCTCACCTGGCCAAAGTGATTAAAGAAATAGTTGGCCCAAACATTATTCTGGTTGATCCAGCTGAGGAAGCAGTCAGTGTTGCCAAGAAGATGCTCAAAAAAGCTGGGACGAGCAAAACTCAAGTTGCTCCTGCCAAATATCAATATTTTGACACTGCCAACCCCAACCAGTTCCAGATCATTGGGAGTCGTTTGCTTGGCAAGCCCATTGTTGGTGCCAAACAGGTGACTTTAGCCTGATTTTGAGCTAAAATTAATATATGTTCGAATTAAAAGTAGAAGACCATTTTGACTCAGCCCATGCCCTGCGCGGCTATGATGGGCCTTGTGAAAATCTCCATGGTCATACCTGGAAGGTCCAAATTTTTCTAACAGGAGATACGCTTAACAAAATTGGGCTGCTCGAAGACTTCAAAAATATTAAAAAGCATTTAAAGGCTGTCTTGGACGAATTTGACCACAAAAATTTAAATGATCTCAAACTATTTCAAGCCATAAATCCTTCTTCAGAAAACCTAAGTAAGATTATATACAAAAAGATGAAGATAAAATTCGCTGGGATTTCCAAAGTAACTGTTTTCGAATCCCCCACAACTTGCGCTAGCTATTGGGAATAAACTGGCTAGGGCGGATTAGCCTAATTACAGGCTAAACCTGACCTCATAATATCTTGACGATTCAACTTGTCCAGTGGTTGGATTGTACGCTTTTCTGTAATGAACGATTAGCTTCGTAAATTGATTAGCTGGATAAGCCAGCGAACCGCCAATAATCGCTCCTTCTTCAAATGAGATCGCCCTAAAATTATCAAAGTTAGGCTGTTGGTAATAGCCTGTTACTTCTACATTTTGCGGCAGTCTGGCAAAAGCATTGGCCGTTAAGGAGGCGGAGTTACTATCATTATAATTTTCATAAGCAGCATTTAGGGTCGCCATATCCATTATTTTAGACTTAAACTCAATTAGATAGCCATTTTTATTATTGCCTGTTGCTTCAGCCGTAGATAGATCAATCGGATTTGTCTCATAACCTTCACCAAAGTAGCCCGGCACAAAACCCTTGTCCAAAAGCCGGTACGCCGCTATAAAAGAGGCCTGGGCCAGCGTAAAATCACGGTCCCAAGAAACACCAGCGCTTAAACCACTGCCATAATTCTGCAAGGCCGCCCATTCGGCAAAACCCACCCAGCCTATGGGAAGCGGGGTAGTGGCATCAAGGCCGATCCCAGCAACTTTTTGGGTCCTGCCAGTTGTAGCAATCATGATCCCATCGTTATCTGTGACATAGGTCTGGCCCAAAGTTAAGTTTGGATTAATTTTTTCCTCAAGTCTGGCCCCTGCCACCCCAGTTTTTGACCACAACCCCCGAACTAAATAACCATCTTGGGAATTATTAAAATAGCCAACAACCCCTACTTGCTCATTATTGAGCACAATCGGTCCAGCCAAACGATTGGTATAATTTTTAATTAATAAACCATGGCCCCAAGTAAGGCTTTCAATTACCCCGTAGCGCAAACCTTGGCTGCCATCATCATATTCAACATAGCGCAAAACAAAGTTTTCATAACCAATTGGTTTGCTGTCACCAAGGGCGTAACTAGCATCAAGCCCAAAACCAATAGGTCCAAACTTAAAATTTGGATGCCAAGTAAGACTGTAGGCGCTTCTTGTCCCTTCAGTAACTAAGCCCAAGCTTAAATCCCCCATTCTTGAAGAAAGCCCAGAGCTATCGGCTCCATCCGCGGTAATCGTTGTAACCAAGGTATCACTAAAGGCAAAAGAGACAGAGGCGGCCAGGATCAGGCAACAAAGCATCAAGATTACTTTACGCATAAATCCCTCCTAGTGTCTAAAGTGTCTTCGCCCGGTAAAAACCATGGCTATCCCTAATTCATTAGCCTTATCAATTGATTCTTGATCTCTTTTCGAACCACCTGGTTGAATAATCGCCGCAATATGGTTCTTGCCAGCAAATTTTACAACATCTGGGAAAGGAAAGAAAGCGTCAGAAGCTAAAACAGAGCCCTTAACGCTCTCGCGCGACCGCTTGACCGCAAGTTCAGCTGCTTCTATACGGCTCATCTGGCCTGCCCCAATCCCAATTGCCTTTTTATCGCTTGCCAAAACAATTGTATTTGATTTAACATACTTGGCCACGTTCCAGGCAAAGAAAAGATCTTCCATCTGCTCAAGGGTTGGCTGTTTTTTAGTTACGACTTTAGCCTCATTGATCCCTAA
>JBDRMQ010000156.1:0-13811 GCA_043811955.1 bacterium
CTCTCTTTCTTAACCGCAGAGGCAGAAAAAATCAATAACTTCCTGACTGCGTCAGAATTCAACCCTACCACCCTGCCCCTGATTGACAAGACAGCTAAAGAACAGATTAAACACCTCCAAAACCTGTTACACGAGAGTAAAACAGAGGTTGTCCACCTGCACAAAAAAGCCAAACGCCAGGCGCAGAATTTAAAACAGGTCAAATTCATTTATGACAACCTGCTCGAGCAAAAACATGAGCTTGAAATTAAGCAAAAACTGGCTGACACCAACTATGCCTTTGTAATTGAAGGTTGGCTCAAAAAATCTGACTTTAAAAAATTAAAAGAAAAACTTGACCCACCCACCGAGGTCTTGGCTGTTGAGCCTAAAAAAGACGAAAAGCCGCCGGTTATCTTAAGCAACCCTAAAGTCCTCACCCCGTTTGAACTGATTACCCAAATATATGGGACACCCAAACCATCTGAATTTGACCCGTCAATCCCACTCTCTTTTTTCTTTGCGCTTTTCTTCGGCCTTTGCCTGGGTGATTTTGGCTACGGCCTGGCCTTAACTTTAATTTCGCTCTACTTTTTAAAAAAATACAAACTGCCTGCTGGCGGCACCAAACTCTTCCAGTTACTAATGCTGGGCGGCGCAACCTCCATGATTGTTGGCCTTTTGACCGGCGCTTATTTCGGCTTTACACCAGCAGACCTGCCTTTGTCCAGCTGGCTAACCTCTATCCAAATAATCGACCCGATCAAAAGCCCGCTGACAATGTTAATTTTTTCCCTGGCCCTGGGTATTGTTCAAATCCTGTTCGGTATTTTGCTGCAAATGGCCCTTCATATGAGGAACAAAGAGTATACACAAGCAATCTTAGATGACGGGATATGGTTTTTCTTTTTAAGCTCCCTGGTCTTCTTGATTGTTGCTTCAGCCATGTCCCTGCCAGTTGCCGGCCTAGCCGGGAAATTAAGCCTGGCTGGCGCAGCTGGCCTAGTCTTGACCCAGGGAAGGCACAAAAAAACTATTGTCCAAAAATTCTTAAGCGGCCTACTTAGCCTTTATAAACTTTCAGGTTATATGGGCGACACCCTCTCCTACTCAAGACTTTTAGCCCTGGGGATGTCGAGCACAATTATCGGCTCAGTAATAAATATTTTGGCCGGCATGGTCAAGGGAAGCGCGCCGGTAATCGGAATAATCCTAATGGTTGTCCTGCTTATCTTTGGGCATCTTTTTAATTTAGTAATTAGTACCTTAAGCGCCTTTGTTCACTCAACCAGGTTGCAAATGGTCGAGTTTTTTAGTAAGTTCTATGAAGGTGGCGGACGAGAATTTAAACCTTACAAAAGAGTGGCAGAATACACAACAATTATATAAGGGGGAAAAGAAAATGGATATAGGACTCGCGTTATCAATGGCCGGGGTAGCATTAGCAGTATTACTAGGGGGGATCGGTTCTGCCTGGGGGGTAGCGATCGCGGCTGAAGCTGCGGGCGGGGTTATGACCGAGGACCCTGAAAAATTTGGCCGCCTCTTGGTTATGGTGGCACTACCAGGGACCCAAGGTTTTTACGGCTTTTTGGGCGGCTTCTATATTATGATGAAAATCGGGCTCCTGACCGGTGGTTTAAACGTTTCACCAATGGCTGGCTTGCAGCTTTTATTTGCCGCCCTGCCAGTTGGCATGACCGGTTTAATCTCAGGAATCCATCAAGGAAAAGCCTCCGCGTCATCAATTTACTTGATCGCGAAACGGCCGGAAGAAATGGGTAAGGCAATTATCCTGCCAGCCATGGTTGAAACCTACGCGGTTATTGGGTTGCTAGCCAGTATCTTGATGGTCTCAGGTATTAAATTATAAATGAGCTTGCAAGAGATTGAAAAACGAATATTGGCAGAGGCAGAGGCTGAAGCAGCCAATATTCGCGCGCAAAACAAAAATGAGCTCGACCAGCTAGCCAAGTTCCAGGCTGAACAAAAAGCCAAGCTAATAGCCACGATTGATGATGAGGCTGGCGATGAAGCTTTACGGATAAAACGTTTGGTCCTGGTCCCGGCCCGCCAAAAAAGCAAAAAACTGGTCCTGGAAGCAAAACAAAACATTATTGGAGCGCTTTACGCGGATATCCAAAAGCAAAAAAATCTCTCTAACGCAGAAACAAATAAAATCAGGGAAGAATCAGAAGTTAGCGTGGCGAAGACACTTTTTCAATGAAGAACACATATCACTACAGTCTTGGCAGAATAAGGTCGCTTGAAGCGCACCTGCTGACAGATCAGCAGATCTCACGGATGAGCAAGGCAGCTGATTTTGAATCAGCCTTTAGCGTTCTGTCTGAGACCCCATACGCGGAAATATTGCCCAGGTTAAAAAACCCTTTTGACTTTGAAGAGCTCTATCAGCTGGAAATGATCGCCCTGGAGGAGCTCCTTTTAAAGCTCTCGTTTAATAACCCAATTATCAAGGCGCTCTTTGCTAAAAAAGATTACCAGGCCAGCGAAAAACACCCTTTTAAGGTTGATCGAGAATATTTTTTAACTTTAAAAAAAGCCTGCGCCACGAGCCAATCGCCTCTGATCAAAAACTTTATCAAACACAAGATTGACAGCGTCAACTTAAAAAGCTTATTGCGTTGCCAAAGCATTAACCGGCTAAAACTTGCCCTAATAGCAGGGGGCCTGCTTGATAAAGATATTTTGAGCTCTCTTTTTGGCAAAACTGCCCAAGATATGATCGCTAAGCTTAGTTATAGCCCTTATTTTCCTGAGATCAAAAAAGGTTTTGAGGTTTTTGAGCAAAACAACTCCCCTCACCTTTTGGAAAAACTAATGGATAATTTTATGATTCAAAAATTCAAAAAAGCCAAATATTTAAGCTTAGGGTTAGAACCCTTGGTCGGCTTCTATCTGGCAAAACAAATTGAGCTCAAAACAATCAGATTTGTCCTGATTTGCAAAAAGAACAGTGTGGCAAACAAGGAAATTGGGGAAAGAGTAAGGGTTAGTTATGCATAAGATAAAATTCATCGCCCCTAAATACCTGATCGCCCCCCTAGCTATTCTGGGGATTGAAACCTATCCAGCGGAAACAGAAGGAGAGGCTTCAAACCAGCTCGCGGCAATCGCCCAAAAAAGGGAACCAGCCTTAATTTTTATCACCGAACGGCTGGCAACTTACTTAAAAGAAGAGATTGGTAAACTGATCAAAAAACCAGATATCAATGTTGTCCTGATCCCGGACAATCGCGGCTCAACCAATATGGCAGCCGAAGAAATCAGCCGTCTAGTGAAAAATTCTATAGGGGCAGAGGTGGTAATTAGGCAATGAAAAATGAAGAATTAAGAATAAAGAATGGTGGTAAAATTACTAAAGTCGCGGGGCCATTGGTTATCGCGGAGGGGATCCCGCAGGCACGAATGTCAGATGTTGTTAAAGTGGGCGACAAAGGCTTGATCGGTGAAATCATTGAGTTAAATAATGATAAAGCCTCGATCCAGGTCTATGAAGAAACCGGCGGCCTAGGCGTTGGGGATCCTGTTGTTTCAACCGGGAGGCCGTTATCTGTTGAGCTTGGGCCCGGCCTTTTAACTTCAATCTATGACGGTATTCAGCGGCCGCTGAATTTGATCATGGAAGCCTCTGGTAATTTTATCGACCGCGGCCTCTCGGTTAATGCCATTGACCGCCAGAAAAAATGGGACTTTAAGGCAACGGCTAAGTCAGGCGATCAAGTTACCCCTGGGGATATCTTAGGGACTATCCAGGAAACTAAGCTAATTGAACACCGAATTATGGTTCCGCCGGGTATCGAAGGGACCATTGATGAGATTAAATCAGGCTCCTTCACGGTTGAGGAAACCATTGCTAAGATCGGAGGCAAAGATGTTGTTATGCTGCAGCATTGGCCGGTTAGAAAACCGCGGCCGTTCAAGCAGAAACTTCCCGTAGCCGAACCACTTGTCACAGGCCAAAGAATTATTGACACTCTTTTTACCATTGCTAAAGGAGGGACAGCTTGTATCCCTGGACCTTTTGGCAGCGGCAAAACCGTGGTCCAGCACGCCATGGCCAAGTGGTCAGATGCTGATATTGTTATCTTTATCGGCTGCGGCGAGCGCGGCAATGAGATGACCGATGTCTTGATCGAATTCCCGGAATTAAAAGATCCCAAGTCCGGCCAACCTTTGATGGAGAGGACTGTCTTAATTGCTAACACTTCAAATATGCCGATTGCCGCTCGTGAAGCCTCAACTTACACCGGAGCAGCTATCGCTGAATATTATCGTGATATGGGCTATCATGTCTCCTTGTCCGCGGACTCAACCTCTCGCTGGGCAGAAGCCTTGCGTGAAATGTCAGGTCGCCTTGAAGAGATGCCAGGTGAAGAAGGCTACCCTGCATATCTTGGCTCTCGGCTTGCTGATTTTTATGAACGAGCAGGTTATGGCATTTGCATGGGCTCAGATGATAGAAAAGGCTCTTTTACGATAATCGGCTCAGTTTCGCCTCCTGGCGGGGACTTATCAGAACCTGTAGTCCAAAACACCTTAAGGATTGTTAAAGTCTTCTGGGGACTGGATTATGCCCTGGCCCACAAACGACATTTTCCAGCTATTAACTGGTTGCTCAGTTATTCATTATACTTGAACAATCTTGAGGATTATTTCAAAAAGAACGTAGCTGATGATTGGAGCACTGTTAGGTCCGACGCAATGCGGCTTTTATCTGAAGAAGCAGAACTGGAAGAGATTGTCCGCTTGGTAGGGCTTGACGCCCTTTCCCATCGCGAACAGCTGATCCTCTTTGTCGCAAAATCAATCAGGGAGGATTTTCTCTACCAGAGCGCTTTTGACCAGGTTGACCAGTTTTCAAGCTTTAATAAGCAATACAACCTCTTAAAGGTGATCACCTCACTTTATCACGAGAGTCTTAAGGCAATTGAGGCAGGGGTTGAGCTTGAAGATATCCAGAAAATCGGATCAATCCCAAAAATCGCCAGGGCTCGTTTGATCCCAGAAGAAAAAGCAACCGCAGAGCTAACCAGTCTGCTTGAATCAATGAAAGCTGAGATCAACACCCTAAAAGGAGACAATTGATGATCAAAGAATTTCAAACAGTCACCGGTATTGCCGGTCCACTCTTAATTGTGGAAAAGGTTGAAGGGGCTAAATTTGATGAAGTCGTTGAAATTGAGCTCCCCAGTGGAGAAATTCGCACCGGCCAAATCCTTGAGGTTGAAAATGACACAGCCATGATCCAGGTTTTTGAAGGGACAGTTGGTCTTGAGATCAAATCAACCAAAATCCGCTTTAAAGGCAGGGGCCTTGAGATAAATGCCAGCCCGGATATTTTAGGCCGAGTTTTTTCGGGCCTCGGCAAACCAATTGACAACTCTCCACAAGTTATCCCGGAAAAGAAAATCAATATTAACGGGTTAGTTCTAAACCCTTATGCTCGAGACTATCCAAATGACTTTGTCCAAACCGGCATCTCAGCTATTGATGGATTAAACACTTTAACCCGCGGCCAAAAGCTGCCGATTTTTTCCGGCTCAGGGCTCCCCCACTCCCGCCTGGCCGCCCAGATCGCCCGTCAAGCCACAGTGGTAGGCAGCGATGAAAAATTCGCGGTTGTCTTCGGCGCTATGGGGATCACCTTTGAAGAGGCAGAATTCTTTATGGCTAATTTTAGAAAGACCGGGGCAATTGAAAACACAGTCCTTTATATTAATCTAGCTAATGACCCGGCAATTGAGCGGATCGCCACCCCTCGGGTAGCTTTAACTGCGGCTGAATATTTAGCCTTTGACTTGGGAATGCATGTTTTGGTTATTTTAACCGACATGACTAATTATTGTGAGGCCTTGCGGGAAGTTTCATCAGCTCGCAAAGAAGTTCCTGGCCGCCGCGGCTACCCAGGTTATCTCTACACTGACTTGGCTACATTATATGAGCGGGCCGGCAGGATTAAAAACAAACCAGGCTCAATCACCATGATTCCGGTCCTTTCCATGCCAGACGACGACAAGACCCACCCTATTCCAGACTTGACCGGCTACATTACTGAAGGCCAGATAATCCTTGACCGCGGGCTTGACCGCAAAAGAATCTACCCGCCGATTGATCCCCTCCCCTCACTTTCCCGGCTACGTGATAAAGCTATTGGTGAAGGAAAAACTCGCGAAGACCACCCCCACGTTGCCACCCAGCTTTTTGCGGCTTACGCTAGGGGGCGCGAGGTCCGCGAGCTAATGGTTGTCTTGGGAGAAGGGGCGCTGGCTGATGTTGATAAGCAATATCTAAAGTTTGCTGAGGAGTTTGAAAAGAAATTCTTGACCCAAGGGGAAAACGAAAACCGGACAATTATTAAAACCCTTGATTTGGGCTGGGAGCTGCTCAAAATTCTACCTCGAGAAGAGCTAAAACGTATTAAAGACGATTTGTGGGAGAAATATGGCGCAAAAAAGAGTTAACGCCACCCGGATGGAGCTTTTGCGGCTAAGGCGCAGGGCTCTCCTGGCCAAAAAAGGGCACAAACTACTTAAGGACAAGCTGGATGGTTTGATTCGCCAGCTGCTTGAGATCGTTAAACAACACCGCCGCTTAAGCAATAAGATTGAGGCGGAGTTGATTTTAGTCTTTCAAAAAATCGCAGTCAGTTCGGCCCAAATTGAACCTGAAGTCCTGGCGACAGCCGCCGCCATGTCAACCTGTAGCGCCAGTGTTGATATCTCACTGACTAATTTTATGGGGGTAAAACTACCAAAATACGAATTAAAGCTTGAGGGTAACCCGATAAATTATAGTTTTGCCCAAACAACAGGCGAACTTGATCAGGCTCTCACTCAATTCAAGGAGACCTTGGCTAACTTAGTTAAGTTAGCCGAGCTTAATAAAGCAATTTTAGTCATAGCAGGACAAATTATTGAAATTAAACGTCGCGTCAATGCTTTAGAGTATGTCTTGATCCCAGAACTAGAAGCTTCGGTCAGGTTTATCAAGATGAAGCTCTCGGAGATGGAGAGAAGCACAATCGTTACGCTGCTAAAAATAAAAGATATCGTCCGCGCCAGATAAAATGGAGGAAATAAAATGAACAACTTAATAGCCGATACCAAGTTAGCGATTGAACTGGAAAAAAAAGGGTATGATTTCTACGCCCAAACTGCGGCCAAAACCAAAAACCCTCTCGCTTCAATTACCTTGAACAGTTTAGCCAACAGAGAGCTTGACCATCTGGCTAAAATCAAGGAGTTCTACCAACAAATCAGCGGGGTCAAACAACTCCCCTCAGATTGGCTTAAAGGGATTGAGCTTTTTCCTACCAAAAAAGATCTTTTAACCAATATCATTAACAAATTAAGGGATAATTTAGACAAAAAGTTTGAGACCCAAGAGGATATCAATGAAGCCTACAAAATTGCCGAAGGACTCGAAACAGACAGCTATAACCTCTATAAAAAAATCTCGGATGAAAGCACCGATGAAACAGCCAAAAAATTCTTTGCTGCTTTGGCTGTCGAGGAACAAGAACATTACGACATCATGGCTGAATCACTTCAGTATTTAAACAAACCAGGTGACTGGTTTAAAGAACAAGAGCGCTGGATTGTCGAGGGCTGATGGGAAAGGAAAGAGGAGTAGGAAGAGGAACAGGAGCGAAAAAACCCTTTTTCTATTCCCCTTTGGTCTCCTTTTCTAGCCAGGCCAAATAATCCAAACTCCCAGCCTCAATTGGCAAAGCCACCACACATGGATTATCATAACTATGCAGCTCTTTAACTTTTTTAACAACTTGTTCAACTAAAGATGCTCGTGTTTTAGCAATTATGACCGTCTCTTTCCCCTCTTCAAGCTTCCCCTCCCACCAGTAGAGCGATTCCATGTTATCAAGAATGTTTACGCAGGCAGCTAATCGTCCCTCAACCAAGGCTCGGCCTATTTTTTTTGCTTCGGCTTTATCTTGGCAGGTTATATAAATCAGTTTGAAGTTCATGGTTGAAATAAATACTCCGGGTCAAAAACAACTTTTTTAACTTGGGAAAATTGCAAAGCAGTTTGCCGAATTTGGCTGGCTAAAAGATTGACCCGAGCTGCCCCACCGCTAGTAAAACCCGGCACTTCGGTAAACATTAAAGCCAGCTGCCCATTTTTAAGCGCTGCCCCCAATAATTTAAATTCTGGATGAGGAAATTCTGTTGAAAACCCTTGTGATTTTTCTTGCGGCGAAAGTTCACCTTTAAGCAAAAGATTAATAGTCTCTTTGATTGGCGCTTGGGACAAAGGGATTGTTCGCTCAACACTCGCAACCTTATCTGCCCTCTGGTTATAATAAAAAAGTTTTACTTTGAGTAGATTATCACTAGAAGTTGTTTGGGGATCTCGCTGCAATGAACCCAAATAATAAAAACCAGCTGCCACCAGTGCCAAAAGCGCAAGGGAAAAAGTAACCCGCAAATATTTAGGTGAGGTTTTTCTCTTTTTCGGCTTCATGAAGCGTATTTCTTGACTGCTTCTGCGAACTTGGGTTCAGACTGCACACCAACTAAGCGCTCAACCTCGCGACCATTATCAAAAACAATAATACAAGGGATCCCGGTAACCCCCAACTCTCCAGCCTTAACCTGGTTTTCTTCTGTGTTGATCTTGCAAAACTTTATCTGTGGATACTTTTGGCCCACCTTTTCAAAAATCGGGGCCATCATCACGCACGGTCCGCACCAAGGAGCCCAAAAGTCAACAAAAACCACCCCTTGATTCTGTTCAACTTCTTTAGAAAATTGCGCGTCTGTAATCTCTTTTGCCATTCTCAATCACTCCCCTTTTTAAACAGAATATCGCGCCCCCTCCCCCCTGTCAAGGCTTGGGCCCGCCTTGATCGCCAAAGGGCTCCAGCCAAAATCATAATTCCTAAAAAAGTTAAGCCTTCACCCACATAATTATAAATAGTCTTGCCAAAGTAGAGCCGAACTTTTTCCCTATTTGGATAAACCAACATGAATGACGGGGAGACTAAGTAGATTTTATCAGCCCCCTCAATTTGCCAATTAGGATGATAAGAAATCTTAATCAAATGAGGCTGACCCACCTGGTTGGTCGTAAATTCAAGCCAATCAGTCCCCATTTTTTCGGAGATATTAGCTTGACCCAGCTGAAGTGAAGCCTGGGGGAGCTCTAGCAGATCATCACTCTGCGTTTCAAACCTTTGCAGGTCAGCTTGGCTAGGCTCTTTTAAATAAACCAAGTGGGTCTTAAGCAAATTGATCCGCCTAAACCATTCAAAAAAGTCCCGCTTCCAATTGTTGGTGATAAAAAGCACGGGTTTATTTTCTAAAACTTCAACATAGCTACCATCATTAGTCGTTAAGCGATAAATCTCATAATCCTCAATCGTCTTTTCTAATTTTAATTGAGGGCTATGTTTAGCCGCGGCTTTAGCCTCTGGGCTGCGCGCAATATATTGGGTAACATTAAACATTTTCAAGTGATGAATAGCTGGTGTTAGATTAAGCTGAGCGTATTTATACTGAGGAAAAGGCCCAGAATGGACCCTGGAAACCTCGGACTGAATATAAAAAATAAAAGGGGAACTAATTGATGATTGCATGTATAAACCTTCAAGGGTTTCACGCCCAGCATAATACGGCAGGTTTTCAAAAACGCGCTCTGAGCCAAAAACATTGTGACTGGGCGAATGTTCATATACAACTCGGCCCCGTCTCCCAGCTCTTAAATGATTATGGATCTGCTGGGCCAGCGGATAGCTCGCTTTTCCTTCTAGCCCCTCATAGTTCCATTTGATCCAACCCTTAATATATGTAACCTGGGGCATAGTCCACAAAATAACGCTCAAAAAAATTATAAAAGGGATAAATTCCGCTGATTTAAGCTTCTCCTGAAAAACTAAAATAATTGTGGCACCAAAAATCAGGGTAAATAATTGAATAAAAGGGACAAACCTAATATCAAGCATCCCAAGGCTTGGCGCGGCAAAATAAAGAAGCCCACACATGGTCAGAACATAAGCAAAATAATGGGTGCGGCGATCAAAAAGATTAAGCAAAAATGAGATAACACTGATCACTAAAAATGGGATTAAAATTGCCGGGATTACTTTCCAAACAGAACTAATATGCCATCTAGTCACGTAGCTGGTCACATACGGCAGGTTACCAATAAAAGGGATAAACCAAAAAGAGAGCCACAGGCCGCCCAAGCCAAAAACCTTAAACAAGTAAATAAAATTCTTTAAGAAATCTTTTCGGGTCAGCAAGAAAAAGATCGCAATGACACCAGAAAAAACCATGGTAAATCCGTGACTGAGTCCAATTAGGAAAAAGATAAAAGCGTTAAGTAAAATATCTTTTTGGTTTTTTATCCCGTCATAAAGGCTGCCAAAAAACAAAATCATCAAGGCAAAGCTAAAACTGTACGAGCTCTCCCCGGCCAGGGTGCTGGGAATATTGCCACCCCACATTGAGTTGGCCTCCATAAATAAAAAAGGAATGGTCAAACAAGCGGCCATAATAGGGATTGGAAACGGATATTTTAACTTCCTAAAGGCCCCAAAGGCGCAGAGCGGCAACAAGAAAATCCCCAGAACTGTCCCAATCTTAAAAGCTATTTCAATCGGGATAATAATGGCCATCAAGGCCATGAGCATAAAGGTCAGCGGAAAGTAGTGGTAGAAGAGCGGATAACCAGCGTAATTGCCGGGGTCCCACCCCATAATTTTACCGGCAGGGAGCAAGACATTTTTCATATAAACCACTGTAGGGAAATGAGAAATTGTATCGCCGCCAGTAGTGGAAGTTTTTGAAAAAAGCAGTCGCGGATCAAAAAAAGAAAAGAAAAACAAAAAGATCAGGATAAAAATCAAAAGATTAACTAAAGTATTTTTTTTCACTTCTTTATTAATGGCAGCCCAAACTGAATTAAGAGAAAGAGAATAACCAAAGCGCCAAGTAAGCCTACTAAATAAGAATAATTAATCCCTAAAAACAACCTCACCTCCTCAAGCCTAACCGTAGCCGGAATAACGCTGGTCTGGTGAAAGCCGTCTTTAGCATACTCAGCAACAGCAAAGAGCTGGTAAGAGCTGCCGGAAAGTGCTGAAAAGTTCTCTAGTTTAAACTTTACTTTGGCTGAAGATTTAGGAGCAATAAAAATCTTTTTATCATTATCTATAACAGTTAATTCTCGCGGGGTATGCAGCTTGGCGCTCACCTGCAATTCTTGCTCGCTCAAATTTTTCAAGGTCAATTTAACTTCACCTGTCTGCCAAAAAGTGCTAGAGCTCATTTTGCCAAAAACATCTGTCGGCAGAGCCCCTGTTTGATGGTTAAAAGTGTGGCAGGTTACGGCGGAAAAAGGATACTGATTGCCATCTGTATAATGCATCACCACCACCAGCGGATATTGCCCTGGTTGATCAAGGTTCAGCTTAACTTTTTTCGCCGCGCTATACTTAGCATTAACCCCAAGTTGTGAAACTTTATCCAAAAGGATTTTCTGACCAGCCACGCGCAACTCAGCCTGCACATTATGAGCAGGCTCATCCCCTTTGTTAACCACAGAAACAGAGGTTTTCAAAACACCTTGGTTAAGGTTCGTCGTGACCGAAGTTTGCAGGCGAATAAAAGAAGCCATCGCCGCAGCTGCTATAAAGACAGCTACCGCTATAAATACAAAAAGCTTTTTCATTCTTTATTCGGCTGGCGGATTCATCCCGCTGACTGAGCTACCAAAACCATCGCCATTGCTTCCCCCACTAAAAGTTATGTCCGCAATAGCAGAAGCAGCATAATCGCTAGTAACACCCGGGGTCCCATCACTAATTACATAAACTTCCCCAGGACCATATTCAGCCCCAGCCCCTGCTCCACTAGCCCCAATTATCAGATCGATTTGCCCGTTATTGTTAAAGTCCACAGCAGAAATAGAACAACCAAGGCGGTCATTCGCCCCGTTGCCATGAACCATCAACACCCGCGTTCTAAGATCAGCGCCCGCATCAGTAAAAAAATCGCCGGCGTAGCCATCAGGCTCACGAACAGCCTTATCTGTTCTAATAATTGTTCCTGAAGGAAAATCTCCACCAGCAAAGACCATCACTACACCTTGTTCAGAACCATAATCTTTATCACCAATTGCTATATCCTCACAATTAACGCTAGTCTTGGTATTATAAAAATTTCCTATTGGCGCAATAAACTTACCAAAATCATTTAAGTTAGCCCCATGGTCATCAGCCACACAAATTTTCACATCAAAATCATCTTCAGCTATAAGTAACGTACGATCTACAAAGCCACCCTCTGGAGCATAAAACACATAAACTGCCCCTTTAATTGCCCCTCCACCACCAGGAAAATCCGACAAACTAGCAGAAGAACCATCTGTTGCCCCAACAATAATATCAGCCCTAGTATCACCATTAAAATCAGCAAAGGCAACGGAGTATCCCAACCTAGAGCCAGAAGCCCCACGAATTTCTACATCTGCATCTGCTATGCCTAAAGGATCAGCACTAGGCCCACCACTTAAGGCCCCATTACTAAAATAAACATAAGCAGCTCCTGAGTAATTAGTTAAAGGAGTATCAACCCCTCCAACATCATCCCAAGGGGCTCCCACAATTACATCAGGTTGTCCATCTCCACTAACATCTCGGCCACCAGCTGTTGACCAGCCAAACCTACCTGAGGTAATTAGTGCACCAACATCTGGGCCAATACCACCTCTTCCATAAAGATGTATGCCATTAGGCTCTTCTTCAATATGGTCACTACCAAAAATAACCATGGCCTTACCACTCAATTCAATACCATCAGTCCATTCATTGCCAAATTCCCCAACAATATGATCTTGATAACCATTACCATCTATATCCCCCACATTAGCCACGCTGCAGCCAAGATAATCGCTCCCACTATTAGCCGTATAAACACGATCAGCAACATCGCTCATACCCACTTCTCTCAGTGTAACACCACCCCCTCCCAGCACTCTAACCTCTCGGTTTACACCATAATAAACATAAGCTTTACCGCCAAACTCTCCAAGAGAAGGATCATCATGAATATCGGCATAAGGAGCTCCAATTATGACATCAGGCACATCATCCCCGTTAAAATCCCCAAGGCTAGCAGTAGCCTGCCCATAACCAAAATCATTAGAAGTAGAAAGCTCATGATCCCAAACAGGTGAATCATCACCACTCAAGGCCGCATGACCAAGATAAATAACCGCCCTGTCATCTCCTCCGGCACCAATTAAAATATCACCAAAGTCATCAACTAAATCAAGGCCTCTAGCTTCGCCTAACGTAGTAGTTGTAGAAGAGGTCGTCGTGGTTGTAGTCGTTGTTGTTACCACAGCCAAAGTTGTGGTTGCTCCAAGTAAACTCGTTGAGGTTGTGGTTGTCCCTGCAATTGTCGTAGTCGGCACCAAGGTAGTTGTTGTGGCGACCACATCATCAACCGCAGCTACATCCACAGTACTAGTCGCGCAACCAATCAGAGTGGCGGCAAAAACCACCCCCAATAAAACAGAAACTACCGTAATCAAAACCAAAATACTATTTTTCATAAGTTCCTCCTACTTCATGCTTTTGCCCAATTCTAGCCTAGTCCAAGCAGGTGAGTCAACAAATTTATAAAACTATTTTGGACAGATCAGCGATTTGAGAATACAACTTATCAAGTGATTTCAAAAGGGCTAAACGATTTAGCTTAAGTTTTTCATCCTTATGCATTACTAATATTTTATCAAAAAAAGCTTCAAGCGGATCAGTTAGCTTCATCAAAGCTGAAGCAGCA